>NZ_CEEDFC010000015.1:0-174083 GCF_979254005.1 Variovorax sp. AC103
ACCCCCAGCACCCCCCTCGAACGCCGCCCGATCCGCGAGCTTCCCGACGAACTGATCAGCCAGATCGCCGCCGGTGAAGTGGTCGAACGGCCCGCCTCGGTGGTGCGCGAACTGCTGGACAACGCGCTCGACGCGGGCGCGAGCCACATCACCGTTCGGCTGGCATCGGGCGGCGTGCGGCTGATCTCCGTCGAGGACGACGGCCTGGGCATTCCACGCGAAGAACTCACCGTGGCCTTGCGCCGCCATGCGACCAGCAAGATCGCGAGCCTGAACGACCTGGAAACGGTCGGCACCATGGGCTTTCGCGGCGAGGCGCTCGCGGCCATCAATGCGATTGCCGAGCTGAGCATTCTTTCGCGCTTCACCGGCGCCGACACCGCGTTTTCGCTCGACGGGCGCACGGGTGAGCTGCGGCCGGTGGCGCGTGCTGCCGGCACCACGGTCGAGGTGCGCGAGCTGTTCTTTGCCACACCCGCGCGCCGCAAGTTCCTGAAGACCGACGCCACCGAGCTGGCCCACTGCATCGAGGCCGTGCGCCGGCATGCGCTGGCGCGGCCCGACGTGGGCTTTTCGGTCTGGCACGACGGCAAGCTGGTCGAGCAGTGGCGCGCCGCCACCACGCGCGAGCAGCGCCTGGCAGACGCGCTGAGCGACGACTTCGTCACGCAGAGCGTGGCGGTCGATCGCACCGGCGGCCCGGTGCGCGTGGTCGGGCGCGCCGGCATTCCCGACGCGGCACGCTCGCGCGGCGACCAGCAGTTCTTCTATGTCAACGGGCGCTTCGTGCGCGACAAGGTGCTGTCGCACGCCGTGCGCAGCGCCTACGAAGACGTGCTGCACGGCCAGCGCCAGCCCATCTACGCGCTGTACCTGGAAATCGATCCGGCGCGGGTCGACGTGAACGTGCATCCGACCAAGATCGAAGTGCGCTTTCGCGACGGGCGCGAGGTGCACCAGGCGGTGCGCCACGCGATCGAGGACGCACTGGCGGCGCCGCGTGCCGGCGACGCGCTCGCGCCCCCGGCCGCGCAGCAGCCGTTTTTCAAGGAGAACCCGCTCCCCACGAGCGCCAGTTGGTCGCAACCCGCTATGAATTTCGTAGCACAGGAGCGCGGCGCGGGCGATTTCGAGGCGATGTGGCCCCAGCGCACGGGGCAGTCCGTGCCCGCGCAGGAATCCGGCGCACTGCCATGGTCCGCGCCCAGTGCATCGCGAATGGCGTTGCGCGCCCCCCTCGGGTTGCCATCGAGCCCCGGCGCCGGCCCCGCATCCATCACCACCAACGAGGAGGCCTGGCCGCTGGGCCGTGCGCTCGCGCAGCTGCAGGGCATCTACATCCTGGCCGAAAACAGCCAGGGCCTCGTGATCGTCGACATGCACGCGGCGCACGAGCGCATCGTCTACGAGCGGCTGAAGACGCAGCTCGACGGGGCCGCCATCGGCAGCCAGCCGCTGCTGATACCGGCCACTTTCGCGGCCACGCCGCAGGAAGTGGCCACCGCCGAGGCCTGCGCCGACGTATTGCCGACGCTGGGCCTGGACATCACGCCCTTCTCCGCGCGCACGCTCGCGGTGCGCGCCGTGCCCTCGACGCTGGCCGACGGCGATCCGGTGGAGCTGGCGCGCAGCGTGCTGGCCGAACTTGCCCAGCACGACGCCAGCACCGTGGTGCAGCGCGCGCAGAACGAATTGCTCTCCACCATGGCGTGCCACGGGGCCGTGCGGGCCAACCGCAAGCTCACCATCGACGAGATGAACGCACTGTTACGCCAAATGGAAGCAACAGAACGTTCGGACCAGTGCAACCACGGCCGGCCGACCTGGCGCCAGTTGTCAGTTCGGGAGCTCGACGCGCTGTTCCTGCGCGGCCGCTAGGGTTTTCGGCGCTTTTTTCAGGGTTTTCGAGGGTTTTGGACGGTCATCCGTACAGCGGGCACGCACGTTGCATAGGTTCACAAAGCGCCAATGAGCGTTGTTTGAGGGGGTTACCAATGTGCAATGTCGGCGCACGGCGGTAGGAGCAGATGAACTTTTACGCCGACTTCGCTGTCCCTCAACCCCATGATGAAACGCTGGCCCCTCCTCGCGTCTGTCTTCTCGCTGTGTGCCCTGCTCGCCGCCGGTTGCTCGACGCTCGACGCGCAGCAGCGTGAGTGGATCTTCCAGCCCAGCGACCGCAGCTGGGGCAACACCGCCACCATGACCCAGGGCATGGAGGACGTGTGGATCGACTTCCAGTCTTCCCTCACCGGCGAGCCGGCCCGCCTGCACGGCCTGTGGCTGGGCGGCGCGCCGGAGACCACCGACACCCCCGTGCTGCTGTACCTGCACGGCGCGCGCTACAACGTGGCCGGCTCCGCACCGCGCATCCAGCGCATGCACGAGCTGGGCTTCTCGGTGCTGGCCATCGACTACCGCGGTTTCGGGAAGAGCTCCAAGGGCCTGCCCTCCGAGGAATCGGCCCGCGAGGACGCCCGCGCCGCCTGGACCTGGCTGGCCGCGCGCCACCCCAAGCAGCACCGCTACATCTTCGGCCACTCGCTGGGCGGCGCCATCGGCATCGACCTGGCCGCGCACGTCAACGACGAGAGCGGCACCATCGTGGAGAGCACCTTCACCTCTATCGCCGACGTGGTCAGCAGCTTCAAGTGGGGCTGGCTGCCCTTCGGCCCCTTCATCACGCAGCGCTTCGACGCGATCGACAAGGTCAAGGACATCGGCGCGCCGCTGCTCGTGGTGCACGGCACGGCCGACAGCCTGATCAACCCGACGCTGGGACGCAAGCTCTACGACGCGGCCACGGTGCCCAAGCAGTTCGTGCTGGTGGAGGGCGGTTCGCACCACAACACCAACTCGATCGGCGAGACGCAATACCGCGCCGCGCTCACGCAGCTGTTCCGCATGAAGCCGGAGAACATGGTCGCCAGCAACGGCGGCGTGCCGCGCCCGATGCCCAAGCTTGCACCGCCGGCCGCCGGCGGGCTCACACCGCAGGACGTGAGCGGCAAGGTGCGGCCGCCGGTGCCCGCGGCCATCTGACGCACGAGAGACCGGCCGCCACCCGGCCGCCCTTGAAGCCCCGGTGCCCGGCCGGGCACGCGCCATTTGCTACCCTCGGCGCACCATGTCCCCCAGCTTCGTTCCGGCCGCCGAGGCCGCTCCCCCGGCAGCGCCAGGCGCTGCCCCTCCACAAGCCCCCCCGCGCTATGTCGCGCTCGCAGGCCCCACGGCCTGCGGCAAGACCGCCGCCGCACTCGCGCTGGCCCGCCTGCAGCCGGTCGAAATCATCTCGGTCGATTCGGCCCTGGTCTACCGTGGCATGGACATCGGCACCGCCAAGCCCACCGCCGCAGAGCAGGCCGCCGTGCCGCACCACCTGATCGACATCCTCGATGCGCGCGAGAGCTACAGCGCCGCCGCCTTCGTGGCCGACGCCACGCGGCTCATCGAGAAGATCCGCGCGCGCGGCGCGCTGCCGCTGCTGGTGGGCGGCACCATGCTCTACTTCAAGGCGCTGTTCGATGGCATCGACGCCATGCCGGCGGCCGACGCCGCGGTGCGAGCCCAGATCGACGCCGAGGCCGCCGCGCTCGGCTGGCCCGCCATGCACGCGCGGCTCGCGGTGGTCGACCCGGTGACGGCCGCGCGGCTGGCGCCGCAGGACAGCCAGCGCATCCAGCGTGCGCTCGAGGTGTGGGCCAGCAGCGGGCAGCCGCTGTCGAGCTTTCATGCGAGCGACAACAAGACGGCCCGGCCCGTGGAGGGCGGCGTGCTGTTCTCGCTGGAGCCGGCCGATCGCGCCTGGCTGCACGCACGCATCGCCGAGCGCTTCGACGCGATGCTGGCGGGCGGCTTTCTCGACGAAGTGCGTGCGCTGCGCGCGCGCGGTGACCTGACGACCGACCTGCCCTCGATGCGCTGCGTCGGCTACCGCCAGGCCTGGGAAACGCTGGCCGCCTGCGGCGATGCGGCGCCCGACGCCAAGGCCATGTTCGACCTGCGCGAGCGCGGCATCGCCGCCACGCGCCAGCTCGCCAAGCGGCAGGTCACCTGGCTGCGCAGCATGCCGCAGCGCACCGTGATTGCCTGCGACGCCCCCGACGCGGTGCAGACCGCCGTTCAACTGATCGCCAAGACCACCCAAGCCGGATGACGCTGCGCATTACCAACCTCGGCAAGCACTACGGTGAATCGCCTGTCTTCGAGAACGTGACGCTGGCCGTCGAGCCCGGCGAGTTCGTCGCCATCGTGGGGGAGTCGGGTGTCGGCAAGTCGACGCTGCTCAACTGCATGGCCGGGCTGGACAGCTGGGACCAGGGCACGGTGACGCACGACGGCACCGACATCGGCGCGCTCGACGGCGAACGCTGCGCGCTCTGGCGGCGCAGCCATGTGGGCTTCGTGTTCCAGGCTTTCCACGTGCTGCCGCACCTGGACGTGGCGCAGAACGTGTCGCTGCCGCTGATGCTGCTGGGCGAGAAAAACAAGGACGACCAACGCGTTGCACGAATGCTCGACGCCGTGGGCCTGCCCGGCATGGGCGCGCGGCTGCCGCAGACGCTGTCGGGCGGCCAGCTGCAGCGCGTGGCCATTGCGCGCGCGCTGGTGCACCGCCCCGCCCTGCTGCTGGCCGACGAGCCCACGGGCAACCTCGACCCCTCGACCGCCGCCAAGGTGATGGACCTGCTGATCGGCCAGACCCGCGAGCATGGTGCGTCGCTGGTGCTGGTGACCCACTCCGAGAGCGCGGCCGCCCGCGCGGACCGGCTGCTGCACCTGACGGCGACCGGCATCCGCGCCTGATTCGGGCGGTTACTGCGGCGGCGCAACCAGCGCGGCAAACCGCGACATGTCGACGTTGCCGCCGCTGATCACGATGCCCACGCGCTGGCCCGCAATCGCCTGGCCAGCCGCGAGGGCGCCCGCGAAGGCGAGGCAGCCGGTGGGCTCCACCACCATCTTCATGCGCTCGGCGAAGAAGCGCATGGCGTCGACCAACTGCTCGTCGGTCACGGTGAAGATGTCGTCCACGTCGCGGCGGATGATGCCGAAGGTGTACTCGCCCAGGTGCTGCGTCTGCGCACCGTCGGCGATGGTCTGCGGCGTAGGGATGTGCACGATCTTCCCGGTGCGAAACGACTGCTGGCCGTCGTTGCCCGCCTCGGGCTCGACGCCGTAGACCTTGCATGCGGGCGCAAGCGCACGCGCCGAGAGCGCCGAGCCCGACAGCAACCCGCCGCCGCCGAGGCACACGAACAGGTGGTCCAGCGGGCCGGTCTCTTCGATCAACTCCTTCACCGCCGTGCCCTGGCCCGTGAGCACATCGGGGTGGTCGTACGGCGGAATCATCGTCATGCCGCGCTCCTGCGCGAGCCGCTTCGTCAGCGCCTCGCGGTCTTCGGTGAAGCGGTCGTACATCACCACTTCGGCGCCGTAGCCCTTGGTGGCGGCCACCTTGGCGGCGGGCGCGTCCCTGGGCATGACGATCACGGCCGGCATCGACAGCAGGCGGGCCGACAGCGCGATGGCCTGCGCATGGTTGCCCGACGAGAAGGCGATCACGCCGCCCTTGCGCTGCGCGGCATCGAACTTCGACAGCGCATTGAAGGCGCCGCGGAACTTGAAAGCGCCCATGCGCTGGAAGTTCTCGCACTTGAAGAAGAACTGCGCGCCCCAGCGCTCGTTGGCGGTGGTCGATTGCAGCACCGGCGTGCGGTGGGCATGGCCTTCGAGCCGTGCGGCGGCGGCGATGACGTCGTCGTAGGTAGGTAGTTGCATGGGTCCGAGCTTAGCGGCGGCTTGCAATCTTTTGCAGCCCCGATGGGTAAAAACCCGGTAGGCGCGGCGGCCCCGAACTTCGTACTCTGTATACAGAGTTCAGAAAAAAGAGGTTCGCCATGCCCGCCCAGCTCGTCAGCATCGAGGTCGCCCCCGACCTCGTCGACCAGGTGTACCGCGCCCTGCTCGGTGCCATCAGCAGCGGCGCGCTCGCACCCGGCGAGCGCCTCACGCAGGAGGACATCGCGCAACGCCTGTCGGTCTCGCGCCAGCCGGTGCTGCAGGCGTTGCGGCTGCTGAAGAAAGACGGCTTCGTGCTGGACGCGCCCGGCCGCGGCGTGCTGGTGGCGCCGCTGGAGGCCGAGGCGATGCGCCGGGTCTACCAGGTGCGCGGTGCGCTCGATGTGCTGGCCGCGCGGCTCGCGGCGCAGCAGCGTTTTCGCATCGACCCGAAGCTCATCGAGCGTGGCCGGCGCGCGGCGCGCGGGCGCAACGTCGAAGCCATGATCGACGCCGACGTGGCCTTCCACCAGGCCATCTACGAAGCCTCGGGCAACCCGCTGATCGGCCAGAGCGCCAGCCCGCACTGGCGCCACCTGCGCCGCGCGATGGGCGCGGTGCTGCAGGCCGAGCCGCAGCGCGAGACGCTCTGGGACGAGCACGAGGCCATCGCCGCCGCCATCGCCGCGGGCAACGCGGACCGCGCGGCGCGCCTGAGCGAGGAACACGTCGCGCAGGCCAGCGAGGCACTGGCCCGGCGCCTCGCCGAGCAGCAGGCCCGCAACGCACCCACGCACACCCCCACCCACAAGGAGACAAGGCATGAAGCTGACCCCCGAGCAACGCGCGCAGTTCGAGCGCGACGGCTACCTGTTCTTCCCCGGCCATTTCTCGCCTGAAGAGACGAAGACCCTGACCGATGCGGTGCCCGATCTGTACAGCAAGCGCGAGGCCTTCAACGTGCGCGAGAAAGGCTCCGACGCGGTGCGCACGAACTTCGCGGCGCACCTCATCAGCGAGCCCTTCGCGCGCCTGGCGCGCCACCCGCGCATGGTCGGCCCGGTGATGGACCTCTTCGAGGAAGAGGTCTACATGCACCAATTCAAGATCAACGGCAAGATGGCCTTCGAAGGCCAGGTGTGGCAGTGGCACCAGGACTACGGCACCTGGCTCAACGATGACCTGATGCCTACGGAGCGCGCGATGAACGTGGCCATCTTCCTGGACGACGTGAACGAGCACAACGGCCCGCTGATGTTCATTCCGGGCAGCCACCGCAAGGGCGTGGTCGACGCGAAGCACGACCTCACCACCACCAGCTATCCGCTGTGGACGGTCGACAACGCGCTGATCGCCCAACTCGTCGAGCGGGCCGGCGGCAAGGACGGCGGCATCGTCTCGCCCAAGGGCCCGGCGGGTTCGATGATCCTGTTCCACAGCTGCCTGGTGCATGCCTCGGGCAGCAACCTGTCGCCGTTCAACCGCGTGGCGGTGTACCTGAGCCTGTGCGCCGTCAGCAACCACATCCGGCGCCACAAGCGGCCCGAGTACATCGCGCACCGCGACTTCACGCCCATCGAGATGCTGCCCGACGACTGCCTGCGCGAGCCCTACCCCGTCGACGTGCCGTGGAAGCACGGCCTGCCAGAGAGCGCGCTGCGCACCTCGCTCGATGTGATCGAACCCGTGGAGGCCTGAACGCCATGAGCCTGCACACCCGCCTGCTGCAGCGCGCCGCCGAAGGCCGCCCCATTCGCATCGGCCTGATCGGCGCCGGCAAGTTCGGCGCCATGTACCTCGCGCAGATTCCGCGCACGCCCGGCGTGCAGCTGGTGGCCATTGCCGACCTGTCGCCCGGCGCGGCGCGCGTCAATCTCGAGCGCGTGGGCTGGCAGGCCGAGCGCTGCGCCGCCGGCTCGGTGCAGGAGGCGCTGAAGCACGGCACCACCTGGATCACCGACGACTGGCGGGCAGTGACGCGCGCGCCGTCCATCGACATCGTGGTCGAGTGCACAGGCAACCCCATCGCCGCGGTCGAGCACTGCCTGGACGGCTTCGCGCACGGCAAGCACGTGGTCAACGTGACGGTGGAGGCGGACGCCTTCTGCGGCCCGATGCTCGCGCACCGTGCGCGGCAGGCCGGCGTGATCTATTCGCTGGCCTTCGGCGACCAGCCCGCGCTGATCTGCGACCTGGTCGACTGGGCGCGCACCTGCGGCTTTCCGGTGGTGGCGGCCGGGCGCGGGCACAAGTGGCTGCCGCACTTCACCGAGTCGACGCCCGAGACCGTGTGGGGCAACTACGGCCTCACGCCCGAGCAGGCGCTGCGCGGCGGGCTCAACCCGAAGATGTTCAACAGCTTCCTGGACGGCTCCAAGCCGTCCATCGAAAGCTCGGCCGTGGCCAACGCCACCGGACTCACCGTGCCGTCGGACGGCCTGCTCTACCCGCCCGCGAGCGTGGAAGACATTCCCTTCGTCACGCGACCGAAGAGCGAGGGCGGCGTGCTGGAGCGCAAGGGCATGGTCGAGGTGGTGTCCTCGCTGGAAGCCGACGGCCGCAAGATCCCCTACGACATCCGCATGGGCGTGTGGGTCACGGTGGAGGCCGAGACCGACTACATCAAGAACTGCTTCGAGGAATACAACGCCCACACCGACCCGAGCGGGCGCTACTTCACGCTCTACAAGCGCTGGCACCTCATTGGCCTGGAGGTCGGCATGTCGGTGGCCAGCGTGGCGCTGCGCGGCGAGCCCACCGGCGTGGCCACCTGCTGGAACGCCGACGTGGTGGCCACCGCCAAGCGCGACCTGGCCGCGGGCGAGATGCTCGACGGCGAAGGCGGCTACACGGTGTGGGGCAAGCTGCTGCCCGCCGAGCGCTCGTTGCGCCTGGGCGGCCTGCCGCTCGGGCTGGCGCACGACATCAAGCTGCTGCGGCCGGTGAAGAAGGGCCAGAGCCTGAGCTGGGCCGACGTGGCGGTCGACACCTCGACCGGCGCCTACCGGCTGCGCCAGGAGATGGAGGCCATGTTCACACCCGCGGTGCAGGCCAGGGCCGCCTGACAACGGGCTCGGTAAAGACGAAATCATCCATTGCGCCCTGGCGCCATAACGTAAAAAATATTCGGCTTCGCAGCTTCTTCAACGACAAGAGACCATGCTCCCCCAGGCGCCGGCCGCCGATCGTGCGGCACGCGAATCCTACGGACGCTTGCTCGCGATCCTGTCCACGCGCACGCACGACATCACTGCGTCGGAAGGTGCGCTGGGCTACGCCTTCGCGCGCGCACTCGAACGCTGGCCGGCCGACGGCATTCCGCCGCAGCCCGACGCCTGGATGCTGAGCGCGGCGCGGCACCGCAAGCTCGACGCCTGGCGCCACACCCGCGTGCAGGACAAGGCCACGCAAACGCTGATGCTGCTGGCCGGCGAATTCGACGAAGGCCGCACCGAAGGCTCAGCCCCGCCCGAGGAACGGCTGCGCGTGCTCTTCGTGTGCGCACACCCGGCCATCGAAGCGTCGGCACGCGCACCGCTGATGTTGCAGACCATGCTGGGCCTCGACGCGGCGTCCATGGCGCCCGCCTTCCTGACATCGCCCTCCGCGCTGGCCCAGCGGCTGGTGCGCGCCAAGGCGTGCATCCGCGCGGCCGGGGCTCCCTTCGAGTACCCGCAGGCGCGCGACCTGCCCCATCGGCTGCGGGAGGTGCTCGACGGCATTCACGCGGCCTACGGCAGCGGCTGGGACGACGTGGAAGGCGCCGACGCCCTGCCCCGAGGGCTGACGGCCGAAGCCATCGACCTGTGCCGCATCCTGTGCCGCCTGATGCCGGACGAACCCGAGCCGCTGGGGCTGCTGGCGCTGATGCTGTTCGGCGAAGCGCGCCTGGCGGCGCAGCGCAGCGACACCGGCGCCTATGTGCCGCTCGACCAGCAGGACATCACGCGCTGGAACCACGCGCTGCTGGCCGAGGCCGAGCACCACCTGCGCCAAGCCGCCACCCTCGGGTCGCTGGGCACGTACCAGCTGAAGGCCAGCATCCAGTCGGCGCACTGCGAGCGTCGCGCAGGCGCGCCCGTGCCTGCCGAAACCCTGGTGTCGCTGTACGAACGCCTGCTGGCCCTGCGCCCGAGCGTCGGCGCGCAAGTGAGCCTGGCCTGCGCGCTCGCCAAGGCCCGGGGGCCCGACATCGGCCTGCAGGCGCTCGACGGCATCGCGGCGGACGCAGTGGCGAACCACCAACCGTTCTGGGCCGCGCGCGCGAAACTGCTGGCAACCGGCGGCGCGCGCGCCGCAGCGCGAAAGGCCTACGACCGGGCCATCGGCCTGACCACCAGCGCAGTGGTGCGGGCCTACCTCAACGCCATGTCGCAGCGGCTGTGAACCCGCCGCGGGCGCCTATCTGGCGTTAAAAGTGCGCGGAAACAGCGCCGCCTGCGAGCGGTCGCGCAGCCGGTAGCTCATGGCCGGGCGGCCCAGGCTGCCGGTGACCATGCCGGCCTCTTCCATGAACTCGCCGTCGAGCATGCGCTTGCGAAAGGCGCTCTTGTCGATGTCGCGGCCCAGCACCACCTCGTAGGTGTGCTGCAGCGCCGGCAGCGTGAACGGCTCCTCCAGCAGAAAGGCCGGCAGCGAGGTGTATTCGACCTTGCTGCGCAGCCGGGCGACGGCCGCGTCCAGCAACTCGCCGTGGTCGAACGCCAGCCGCTTGCGCGCGGCCACGTCGACCGCGAACCATGCCACCTCGGCCGCGTTGGCGCCGCTGCGCAACTGCATCGCCTGCGCGGGAATCAGCGCATAGAAGCAATGCGTGGTCGACCAGCCGCGCGGGTCGCGCTGCGCGCCGCCCCAGCTGCCGAGTTGTTCGAGGTAGGGCGTGACCACGCCGGTCTTTTCGCGCAGCTTGCGCTGCGCGCAGTCGAGCAGCGTGGCGTCTTCGTCGATGTTCACGAAGCCGCCGGGCAAGGCCCACTTGCCGGGGAACGGCTCGGCGGTGTCGGCGGGGCGCTTCACCAGCAGCACCTGCAAGGCGTCGTCGAGCACGGTGAACATCACCACGTCGACCGTGACCAGCGGGCGCGGAAAGCTCAGGGGCGGAAAAATCGACGAGGGTGATTTCACGGGAAGGCTTGACTGCGGATTTGTTAGTTGTACTATACAACCCTCGATTAGTTGCACAGGACAACTTACAACGGAAAAAGGAACAAGGCTGTCACACGCTTTCGAGGGAGAGAAAAAATGACGATCCACACAACGACCACGCCGCGCAGCACCCGCGACCTGCCCGCCTACTTCGCGCAGGGCCATCGCCCCGAGTACCTTCTGTTCTGGGGCCACCAGGCGCCGAAGACGGGCGTGAACAAGAGCTGCTTCAGCCAGTGGTTCGAGGCCGAATTCAAGGTCGACGGGGTCAGGTACCGCACGGCCGAGCATTTCATGATGGCCGGCAAGGCGCGCCTGTTCGACGACACGCAAACCTGCGAGCGCATCCTCGCGGCCCGCACGCCCGGCGAAGCGAAGAAGCTCGGCCGCGAGATCCGCGGCTTCGACGAGGCGGCATGGGTCGAGGCGCGCCTGGACATCGTGACGCAGGGCAACTTCGAGAAGTTCGCGCAGAACGCGGCGCTCGGCGCCTTCCTGCTCGGCACGGGCCACCAGGTGCTGGTGGAGGCCAGCCCGGTCGATCCGGTCTGGGGCGTCGGCTTGGCGGCCACCGACCCCGCGGCGCAAGACCCGCGCGCGTGGCGCGGCCTCAACCTGCTGGGCTTCGCGCTGATGGCCGCACGCGACGCGCTGAGGGCCGCGCGATGACACGCATCGAACGCTACCGGGGCTGCCTGCTCGGCCTGGCCTGCGGCGACGCCGTGGGCACCACGGTCGAGTTCCGCTCGCGCGGCAGCTTCGAGCCGGTGACCGACATGGCCGGCGGCGGGCCCTTCGGCCTGGCGCCCGGCGAATGGACCGACGACACCTCGATGGCGCTGTGCCTCGCGGCGAGCCTCATCCACTGCGGGGGCTTCAACGCCGTCGACCAGATGAACCGCTACTGCAACTGGCGCAGCGTGGGCTACATGAGCAGCACGGGGAACTGCTTCGACATCGGCCTCACGGTGTCGGGTGCCCTCACCCGCTACCTCGCGTCGGGCGATCCGTTCGCTGGCGACCCCGATCCGCGCGCGGCGGGCAATGGCGCGCTGATGCGGCTGGCACCCGTGCCGATGTTCTGCGCGGCCAGCGCCGAAGCCACCTGGCAACAGGCCGGCGAGAGCACGCGCACCACGCACGGCGCGCTGGAGGCCATCGAGTGCTCGCGGCTGTTCGCCTTGCAGCTGCGGGCGGCCTTGCAGGGCGAAGGCAAGGCGGCCATTCTTGCCACCGCGCCGCCGGCCCCGCTGAGCGAGAGGGTCGCGGCACTCGCGCGCGGCGACTACGCCTCGAAGCCGCGCGAGCACATCAAGGGTTCGGGCTACTGCGTCGAGTCGCTGGAAGCGGCACTCTGGTGCTTTGCGCACACGCAGTCGTTCGAAGAAGCCGTGCTCGCCGCCGCCAACCTCGGTGACGATGCCGACACCACCGCCGCCATCTGCGGCCAGCTGGCGGGCGCGTTCTACGGCGTGGGCGGCATTCCCGCGCACTGGCTCGACAAGCTCGTCATGCGCGAAGAGATCGCGCAGATGGCCGACCGGTTGCTCGCGCTCGCGAACTGAACGCGCCGGCTACTCCTGCGGCGCCACGGCCGGCTCGCCGACCCGGCGCCCCTCCAGCTGGCTGCCGCCCTGCGCCAGCGTGACGCCGACCACCGCACGGCCGGCATCGCGCCGAAACATCAGTTGCGCGCCGATGCCCGTGACCGCGAAACGGTCGGTGCCGGTCGGCGTGAGCGCGCTGTAGCCGCGCCCCGTCTCGCGCACCAGCAGCTTGCCGTCGCGCACCGTGAAGCTCAGCGCCTGGCTCTTGCTCACGCGGAACTCGCCGCGGTAGTCGTCCAGACGCTTCGCATCGATCGGCACCTCGGCGGTCGACACCGGGTAACGGCTCTTGCCGATGGCCAGCATCACGGCCTGCAGCGGCGCACGTGCGTTGCTGCTGAGCACGATGATGGCCTCGCCGGTGTCGGGCGCCAGCAGCCAGAGCGTGCGGTAGCCCTCGGTAACGCCCGCATGGTAGTAAGTGCGGCGTCCGCCATCGGGGCCGCGCACCATCACCGCATAGCCGATCTCGGCGCCCTCGTAGCGCGCCAGCGGCGTGAGCATGCGCGCGGCGGCCGGGCCCAGCGGGCCGGCGGCGCCGGCCAGCACGGCGCGGCTGAAGGTCATCATGTCGGCGGCCGTGGAGCGCAGGGCGCTGGCCGGCGCGTAGGCCAGCATGTCGAACAGCGGCTGCCGGCGGTCGCCCGCAAACGCCGGAGCCATGCGCGAGGCCTTGTCGCCGAGCGGGATCACGGTGTCGTTCATGCCCAGCGGCTCGGTGATGCGCGCGCGCACCAGCTCGCCCCACGAGGTGCCGTAGCGCTCGGCCAGCAACTGGCCCAGCAGCGCCATGCCGAAGTTGCTGTATGCGGCCTCGCACGGCGGCGCGGCGGCCGTGAGCCTGATGCGCGCGAGCGCGGCCCAGAACATCGGTTTGTCGAAGGTGCGGAACTGTTCGGCCAGCGGCGCGCCGCCGGTCACGCCGTCGGCCATCACGGGCATGCAGCCGGTGTGCGTGACCAGCTGGCGCAGCGTGACCGAGGCCACGCCCGGCGACAGGCCCTCGACCTTGCCGGCCAGCAGCTTGCCCACGGTGTCGTCGAGCTTCAGGTCGCCGCGCTCGACCGCCTGCGCGAGCAGCAGGCCGGTGAAGACCTTGGTGACGGAGCCGATCTCGAACATCGGCTGCTCGGCGCTGCTGGCGGCGATGGCGCGCGGCGGCGACGGCGGCTCGGGGTTGTAGGCGGCGCCGTAGGCCGCCTGTCCGTTGCGCAGCGTGCCCACCACCAGCGTGCCGCGCTCTGCGCCCAGCGCCGCCTTGGCCAGCATCGCGGGGTCGCTCGCCAGCGTCAGGGGCGCCTGAGGTTGCGCGGCGGCATGGCCCACGAGCAGGGGTGCGAGGACGCACAGCGCAAGCCAGGGTCGGCACAGGGGACGGGGAGCACGGGGCAAGAGCCACATCGTCAGGTTCCTCAGGCGTCGTCGAAGAGGCGCCATGGTGCCACGCCTGTGTAACCTTTTGCGCGCCGCCACAATCGATGCATGCGCGCATTGCTCACCACCTTCTCCTGGCAGGAACTCCGCCACCACCCCTGGCGCAACGCGGCGGCCGTGATGGCCGTGATGCTGGGCGTGGCGCTGGCCTTCTCGGTGCAGCTGATCAACGCCTCCGCGCTCGACGAGTTCTCCAGCGCCGTGCGCTCGGTGAACGGACAGCCCGACCTGGAAGTGCGCGCCGTGCAGGGCGGCTTCGACGAGGCCGTGTTCGCCCAGCTGGCCCGGCATCCGCAGGTGACGCTCGCGAGCCCCGTGGTGGAGTTCCAGGGCCTGGCACTGGTGGCCGACAGCCAGGTGCCGATGCGCGTGATCGGCATCGACGCGCTGGTGCTGCCCACCATCGCGCCGGCGCTGATGCCGCAACCCGCGCCCGGCGCCGACCGCTTCGCGCTGTTCGCGCCGGGCCAGGTGTTCCTCAACGCCGCCGCGCGCAGCGCGTTGAAACTGCCCGCGCAAGCACCCGCAAGCACCCCAGAAACAGTGCAGCTGCGAAGCGGCGACGCCTGGCAGAAGCTGGCCGTGGCCGGCCATGTCGCCGCCGGCGGCACGGCGCTCGCGGTGATGGACATCGGCGCCGCGCAAGACCTGTTCGGCCAGGGCGGCCGGCTCAGCCGCATCGACCTGCGGCTGGCGCCCGGCACCGACCGCGCCACCTTCATGGCCGCGCTGCGGAGGTCGCCGGACTGGCCCGCGGGCGTGCAGTTCGCCGAGCCGGGCGATGCGGCGGAACGCGTGAGCAACCTGTCGCGCGCCTACCGCGTCAACCTCACGGTGCTGGCGCTGGTGGCGCTGTTCACCGGCGCGTTCCTGGTGTTCTCGGTGCTGGCGCTCAGCGTGGCCAAGCGCGCGCAGCAGTTCGCGCTGCTGGGCGTGCTGGGCCTCACCCCGCGCGAGCGGCTGCGGCTGGTGCTGGCCGAATCGCTGGTGCTGGGCCTGATCGGCAGCGCGGCCGGCCTGGCGCTGGGCACCGCGCTCGCGGCCTTTGCGCTGAAGGTGCTGGGCGGCGACCTGGGCGGCGGCTATTTCGAGGGCGTGGCGCCCACGCTGCACTGGAGCGCCGCTTCGGCCCTGCTGTACGGCGGCTTGGGCGTGGTGGCCGCGCTGGTCGGCGGCTGGTGGCCCGCGCGCGCGGCGCAGGCGTTGCCCGAGGCCCAGACGCTCAAGGGCCTGGGCGCCGCGCCCGTGCAGAGCAACGGCCACTGGCTGGCGCTGGGGCTGATTGCGCTGGGCGGGGTGCTGGCCAACGTGCCGGCCATTGGCGGCATTCCCGTGGCGGCGTACCTGTCGGTGGCCTGCCTGCTGGTGGGCGGCATCACCGCCCTGCCCTGGCTGATCGCCCTGCTGTACGACCGCATCGCGCCCCTGTTCGCGCAGCGCGTGCTGCCCATGCTGGCCGTGGAGCGCGCGCGGCGCATGCGCGGCACGGCGGCCGTGGCGGTAAGCGGCGTGGTCGCGAGCCTGAGCCTGGCGGTCGCGCTGACGGTAATGGTCGCGAGCTTTCGCGACTCGGTGACGCAGTGGCTGAACGTGGTGCTGCCCGCCGACCTGTACGTGCGCGCCACCTCGGGCGGTCGCGGCAGCAACAGCGGCGGCACCAGCAGCACCGACACCGCCACCTTCGCACCCGCTTTCGTGCAGGCGCTGGCGCAGTTGCCCGGCGTGGCGCGCACCGGCACGCTGCGCACGCAGACGCTGCAGCTCGACGCCACGCGCCCTGCCGTGGCGCTGATCGCGCGCAGCCTGGAAGGCGGCGCCACGCAGTCGTTGCCGCTGGTGGGCTCGGCCGTTGCCGTGCCCGAGGGGCAGATCGGCATCTACGTGAGCGAGCCGATGGTGGAGCTGTACGGCGCCAAGGCCGGCACCACCTTCGCGCCGCTGTCGGACGCCATGGGCATGTCGGCGTCGTCAAAAAAGACGCCGTCGTTCTTCGTGGCCGGTGTGTGGCGCGACTACGCCAGGCAGTTCGGCGCGATCACCATGGATGCGCGGGACTACGAGCGCATCACCGGCGAGCGCAACGTGAGCGACGTGGCGCTGTGGCTGGCGCCCGGCGCGTCCGAAGGCGAGGTGCAGACGGCGGTGCGCGCGCTCGCCGCTCGCCAGGGCGGCGGCTCCGCCGAGTCGGTGGAAATTGCGTCGGTCGGGCAGATCCGCGTGACCTCTCTGCGCATCTTCGACCGCAGCTTTGCCGTGACCTACTGGCTGCAGGCGGTGGCCATCGCCATCGGCCTGTTCGGCATTGCCGCGAGCTTCAGCGCGCAGGTGCTGGCGCGGCGCAAGGAATTCGGGCTGCTCGCGCATCTGGGCTTCACGCGGCGGCAGGTGCTGGCCGTGGTGGCGGGCGAAGGCGCGGCGTGGACGGCCATCGGCGCCGTGGCCGGGCTGGGGCTGGGCCTGGCGGTCTCGGTGGTGCTGGTGAAGGTGGTGAACCCCCAGAGCTTTCACTGGAGCATGGACCTGCTGGTGCCGTGGGAGCGGCTGCTGCTGTTGTGTGCCGCGGTGGTGGCCGCAGGCACGGTGACGGCGTGGATGGCTGGCCGCGCCGCAGCCGGCAAGGACGCAGTCCTGGCAGTCAAGGAAGATTGGTAAGAAAAAGAGCCAAAAAAAGAAGCAAGCCCAAGGCGCTGCAGAAGCGAAGCGCCGCAGCGCCTTGGTGGCCGAGCGAAGCAAAGGCCCGTGCGGTTCCCAAGCCCCTCTGGCTGCGCCGAGGAGCGCAGCGTTTCGCGGATCAGGGCTCGCCCTTGTTTGAGCGAAGCGAGTTTGGGCGAGACCCCGCGAAACGCGAGCACCGCAGGTTGCCCGGAGCGAAGCGCAGGGTCGCAGACAGTGGGGTCGCCTTTTCTTTGCTTACTTTCTTTTGGCGAAGCAAAAGAAAGTAAGTCGCCTGCCGGGGCGAGTCCCGGCCCCGAAACCCAGCTTCCAAAGCCGTCAACGCTCGTCCCGGTCTTGTGGTCGGACAGGCAGCGCAAAGCAACGCCCCATAGGGGTTGCAAGGCATGACTTGTAGACTGGCAAGCTATGCAGCAACCCCTCTCTTCCACCTCCTGCAGCGGCTGGCTCGGCGGCGCCATTCGCCGCATCGAGGCCGACTACCAGCGCAGCGCCGACACGCACCTCATTCCGCTGCCCCTGCCCTCGCTGGCCGCGCACGGCATCGACCTGTACCTGAAGGACGAATCCACGCACCCCACCGGCAGCCTGAAGCACCGGCTCGCGCGCTCGCTCTTCCTGTACGCGCTGTGCAACGGCTGGGTGCGCGAGGGCACGACCATCGTGGAAGCGTCGAGCGGCTCCACGGCGGTGAGCGAGGCCTACTTCGCGCGGCTGCTGGGCCTGCCCTTCATCGCGGTGATGCCGCGCACCACCTCGCCCGAGAAGGTCGCGCAGATCGCCTTCTACGGCGCGAGCTGCCACTTCGTGGACCATGCGGCGCAGGTGTACGAAGAGGCCCGCGCGCTGGCCGAGCGCACCGGCGGCCACTACATGGACCAGTTCACCTACGCAGAGCGCGCGACCGACTGGCGCGGCAACAACAACATCGCCGAGAGCATGTTCCAGCAGATGGCGCGCGAGCGGCATCCGGTGCCGAAGTGGATCGTGGTGGGCGCGGGCACGGGCGGCACCAGCGCGACCATCGGGCGCTATGTGCGCTTTCGCTGCCATGACACGCAGGTGTGCGTCCCCGACCCCGAAGGCTCGGTGTTCTCGGCCTACCACCGCACGGGCGACACCGCGCTCACCGCGGCGGGCTCGCGCATCGAGGGCATCGGCCGGCCGCGCGTGGAGCCGAGCTTCGTTCGCACGCTGGTCGACCGGATGATCGAGGTGCCCAACCTCGACTCGGTGGCGGCGATGCATGCGCTGTCGGCATTGCTGGGCCGCAAGGTCGGCCCGTCGACGGGCACGAACTTCGTCGGCATGCTGGCCGTGGCGCAGGAGATGCGCGCAGCCGGCCAGCAGGGGTCCATTCTTTCGTTGCTGTGCGATGCGGGCGAGCGCTACCTGCCGAGCTATCACGACGCCGCGTGGGTGCGCAACGCGTTCGGCGACATCGCGCCTGTGCAGCGGCGCATCGATGCGCTGGTGGCGGCGTGATGTCTCCGATGTCTCCCGTGCCTTCCATGTCTTTCGTTTCGCGGCGCAGCCTGCTGCTGGCAGCGCTGTCGGCGGGGCCGGTGGCGGCCTGGGCGCTGCCCGAGCGCAGGCTCGAATTTCCGCGCGACTTCGGCAGCCACCCCGACCTGCACACCGAGTGGTGGTACATCACCGGCCATGCGAAGACACCGGCCGGCCGCGAGTTCGGCTTTCAGGTGACCTTCTTCCGCTCGCGCGTGGAAGCGGCGCTGGGCATGCGCTCTGCATTCGCGGCGAAGAACCTGGTGTTCGCGCATGCGGCAGTCACCGACCTGGAGGGCCGCGTGCTGCTGCATGACCAGCGCATCGCGCGCGCGGGCTTCGGCGTGGCCGAGGCCAGCACCAGCGACACCGACGTGCGCATCCGCGACTGGTCGCTGGTGCGCGAGAACGGTCTCTATGTCGCGCGCATTCCGGCCGGCGAGTTCTCGCTCGACCTGCGCTTCACGCCGACGCAGCCGGTGCTGTTGCAGGGCAAGGCCGGCTTGTCGCGCAAGGGGCCGGACGAATCGCAGGCGAGCTATTACTACAGCGAACCGCAGCTCAAGGCGCAGGGCAAGCTGACGCTGAAGGGGCAGACCGTCGACGTCGGCGGCGCGGCCTGGCTCGACCACGAATGGAGCGAGGCGCTGATGCACCCGGACGCGGTGGGCTGGGACTGGATCGGCATGAACCTCGACGACGGCAGCGCCCTTACGGCCTTTCATCTGCGTCGCAGCGACGGCAGTGCGTTGTGGGGAGGCGGATCGTTTCGCGCGCGCGATGGGGTGGCGCGCATCTTCAAGAACGACGAAGTGCGGTTCGAGGCGATCAAGTCGTGGGAAAGCCCGCGCACGCAGGCGAAGTACCCGACGCAGTGGCGTGTGCAGACGCCGGCAGGCAACTTCGAGGTGCGGGCGCTGCTGGACGACCAGGAGCTGGACAGCCGCGGGTCGACCGGGGGCGTGTATTGGGAGGGGGTGAGCGACCTGCTCGATGCGCAGGGGCGCCGCGTGGGGCGCGGGTACCTCGAGATGACGGGGTATGCGGCGCCGCTGCGGCTTTAGTTCGTGTTCGGGGTGAGTGCCCAGGCCGTCGGCGTGAGCGCGCCCTGAATGAACCGCTCAGCCTAATGCGAGCTGCGCCCCGAAGACCCCTTGCGCCGCTCGATGAACGCAATGATCTCCCCCATGATCCCCTTGCGGAACGCCAGCACGCAGATCACGAAGATCAGCCCCGTGACCATGGTCACCGACTCGCCCAGCGTGTTGAACCAGTCGATCGTGGTGATGCGCGCCAGGAAGTTGCCTAGTTCGCCGATCTTGTTCTCCAGCAGCACCACCACCGCCGAACCCACCAGCGGACCGGAGATGGTGCCCAGCCCGCCCACCAACGTCATCAGGATGACCTGGCCCGACGCCGTCCAGTGCACGTCGGACAGCGTGGCAAAGCCCAGCACCAGCGTCTTGAGCGACCCGGCCAGGCCCGACAGCGCCGCCGAAATCACGAAGGCCAGCAGCTTGAAGCGGTTCACGTCGTAGCCCAGCGACAGCGCGCGCGGCTCGTTCTCCTTGATGCCCTTCAACACCTGGCCGAACGGCGAGTGGATGGTCCGCACGATCAGCAGGAACGCCAGCACCACCACGACCAGCGCCACGTAGTACATCGTGAGGTCGTTCGACAGGTCGATCAAGCCGAACAGCTTGCCGCGCGGCACGCCCTGCAGGCCGTCTTCGCCGCCCGTGAACTTGGCCTGCAGTGCGACGAAGAACATCATCTGCGCGAGCGCCAGCGTGATCATCGCGAAGTAGATGCCCTGGCGGCGGATGGCCACCACGCCGAAGATCCAGCCCAGGAAGCCGCCGGCGAGCGTGCCCGCGACCAGGCCCAGTTCGGGCGTAAGGCCCCAGACCTTCATCGCATGGCCCGCGACGTATGCGGAGCCGCCCAAGAAGGCCGCATGGCCGAACGACAGCAGGCCGGTGAAGCCCAGCAGCAGGTTGAAGGCCGCGGCGAAGAGTGCGAAGCACATGAGCTTCATCACGAACACCGGGTAGGCGCCGAAGAACGGCGCCAGGAGCAGCGCGACCAGCAGCAGGCCGTAGACGACGGTGGATATTTTTTTCATGTTCATGGTGCCGCTCGCCTCACTTCTCTTTGCCGAACAGGCCGGCGGGGCGAATCAACAGCACGATGACCATGATCACGAACACGACCGTGGACGAAGCCTCGGGATAGAAAACCTTGGTGAACCCCTCGATCACGCCGAGCCCCAGGCCGGTGAGGATGGCCCCCATGATCGAGCCCATGCCACCGATGACGACCACCGCGAACACCACGATGATGAGGTTCTGCCCCATCAGCGGCGACACCTGGATCACCGGCGCGGCGAGCACGCCCGCGAATGCGGCCAGCCCCGCGCCGAACGCGTAGGTCAGCGTGATCATCAGCGGCACATTGACGCCGAAGGCCTCCACCAGCCGCGGGTTCTCGGTGCCGGCGCGCAGGTAGGCGCCCAGCCGCGTCTTCTCGATGACGTACCAGGTGGCGAAGCACACGACCAGCGAGGCCACGACCACCCAGGCGCGGTAGTTGGGCAGCACCATGAAGCCCAGGTCGGTGGCGCTCGACAGCGCATCGGGCGCTTCGTAGGCCAGGCCCGACACGCCGTAGACCGAGCGGAACACGCCTTCGATCAGCAGCGTGAGGCCCAGCGTGAGCAGCAGGCCGTAGAGGTGGTCGAGCTTGTAGATCCAGCGCAGCAGCAGCCGCTCGATCAGCACGCCGAACACGCCGATGACGAGGGGCGCCGCGATCAGCATCACCCAGTAGTTGATGCCGAAATATTCCATCGCCATCCAGGTCAGGATGGCGCCCATCATGAACAGCGCGCCGTGCGCGAAGTTGATGACGTTGAGCAGGCCGAAGATCACCGCGAGCCCGAGGCTCAGGATGGCGTAGAACGAGCCGTTCACCAGCCCCAGGAGGAGCTGGCTCAGCAGGCCGGGCAGGGAAATGTTCATAAGCGTTTCAACGAACCCGGGCGCCGCGGCGCCCGCGAACAATCACTTCCAGAGGGCGCACCTGCTCTCGGCCTTGGTGGTGAAGACGTCTTCGCCCTTGAGCTTCTGGACCACCTTGTAGTAGTCCCACGGCTGCTTGGACTCGGCGGGCGACTTCACCTGCATGAGGTACATGTCGTGCACGAAGCGGCCGTCGTCGCGCACCACGCCCTTGGCGTAGAAGTCGTCGATCGGCGTCTTCTTGATCTGCGCCATGACGGTGTCGGCGTCGGTGCTCTTGGCAGCCTGCACGGCCTTCAGGTAGGTCATGGTGGCCGAGTAGTCGGCCGCCTGGATGTCGGTGGGCATGCGCTTGGTCTTGTCGAAGAACTTCTTGCCGAAGGCGCGCGTCTTGTCGTCCAGGTTCCAGTCCCAGCTGGTGGTGAGCAGCAGGCCTTCGGTGTTCTTCAGGCCCAGGCTGTGCACGTCGGTCACGAAGACCAGCAGGCCGACCATCTTCATGGTCTTGGAAATGCCGAATTCCTTGGCCGCCTTGATGGCGTTGATGGTGTCGCCGCCCGCATTGGCCAGCGCCAGCACCTGCGCCTTGGAGTTCTGCGCCTGCAGCAGGAACGAGGAGAAGTCGGAGGTGTTCAGCGGATGCTTCACGCTGCCCACCACGGTGCCGCCCTTCTCTTTCACGACCTTGGACGCATCGGCCTCCAGGGCCTGCCCGAAGGCGTAGTCGGCGGTCAGGAAGAACCAGCTCTTGTCGCCGCGCGCAATCACCGCGCTGCCGGTGCCCTTGGCCAGCGCCACGGTGTCGTAGGCGTAGTGCACGGTGTAGGGGCTGCACTGTTCGTTGGTGAGCGCCGAGCTGCCCGCGCCGTTCACGATGAACACGCGCTTCTTCTCCTGCGCCACCTTGGCCATGGCCAGGCCGGTGCCCGAGCTGGTGCCGCCGAACAGCATCGTCAGGCCCTGCGTGTCGATCCATTCACGCGCCTTGGAAGCGGCGATGTCGGCCTTGTTCTGGTGGTCGGCCTGCAGCAGCTCGATGGGCATGCCGTTGACCTTGCCGCCGAAGTCGTCGATGGCCATCTGGATCGCGAGGGCGCCGTTCTTGCCCTCCACGTCCGCGTAGAGGCTCGACATGTCGGTGATGAAACCGATCTTGACCTTCTCCTGCGCTTGTGCAGCGCCTGCGGCCGTCAGGCAGGTGGCGATGAGGCAGGCAGAGGCGATGAGCGTGCGTTTCATGGAATGGTTCTCCTCGTTGACTTCGGTGGGGGTGTCGGTGGCGGCTTCAGCCGCTTATTTCCAGGCCGCGCATTTCGTTTCCGCCTTGGTCGTGAAGACCTGGTCGCCCGGCAGCACCTTGAGCACCTTCAGGTAGTCCCACGGCTTCTTCGACTCGGCGGGCGACTTCGCTTCGACCAGGTACATGTCGTGGATGAAGCTGCCGTCGGCGCGGATCTGGCCCTTGCCGTAGAAGTCGTCGATCTTCATGCTCTTGAGCTGCGCCATCACCTTGTCGGAATCGGTGGTCTTGGCGGCGGCCACGGCCTTCAGGTAGGTGGTGGTGGCCGAGTAGTCGGCGGCCTGCACGTCCGTGGGCATGCGCTTGGTCTTCTCGAAGAAGCGGTTGGCGAACTTGCGCGTGTCGTCGTTCAGGTCCCAGTACCAGCTGGTGGTGTGCAGCAGGCCTTCGGTGTTCTTCAGGCCCAGGCTGTGGATGTCGCTCAGAAACACCAGCAGGCCCGCCGTCTTCATGGTCTTGTTGATGCCGAATTCCTTCGACGCCTTGATGGCGTTGATGGTGTCGCCGCCGGCGTTGGCCAGGCCCAGGATCTGCGCCTTGGAGTTCTGCGCCTGCAGCAGGAACGAGGAGAAGTCCGACGCGTTCAGCGGATGGCGCACCGCGCCCACCACCGTGCCGCCCTTTTCCTTCACGACCTTGGTGGTGTCGGCCTCGAGCGCGTGGCCGAAGGCGTAGTCGGCCGTCAGGAAGAACCAGCTCTTGCCGCCGCGGTCGACCACCGCTGCGCCCGTGCCCTTGGCCAGCGCCACGGTGTCGTAGGCGTAGTGCACGGTGTAGGGGCTGCACTGCTCGTTGGTCAGCACCGAGCTGCCGGCGCCGTTGTTGAAGTACACGCGCTTCTTTTCTTCGGCCACCTTGGCCGTGGCCAGCGCGGTGCCGGAATTGGTGCCGCCGAAGATCATGGTCACGCCGGCCGTGTCGACCCACTCGCGCGCCTTGGAGGCGGCGATGTCGGCCTTGTTCTGGTGGTCGGCCACCAGCAGCTCGATGGGCTGGCCCAGCACCTTGCCGCCGAAGTCGTCGATGGCCATCTGGATGGCAGTGGCACCGCCCTTGCCTTCGAGGTCGGCGTACAGGCTGGACAGGTCGGTGACGAAGCCGATCTTCACTTTTTCCTGCGCCTGGGCGGCACCTGCGCTCATGGCGAGGACGGCGACGGCGGAGGCGATGAGGCCGAGTTTCTTGTTCATGGGGTTGTCTCCTGGAGGAATCTTTGTGGGATGAGGGTGCGGTCTTGTGGACGTTTGTTTTTCTTCTCAGACGCCGAGCAGCTCGGTGAGCACCGGCATCTTGGCTTCGAGTTCTGCAGCGCCGAACTTTTCGACGATGCGGCCGTGCTCCATCACGTAGAAGCGGTCGGCCAGCGGTGCGGCGAAGCGGAAGTTCTGCTCCACCATCACGATGGTGTAGCCCTTGGCGCGCAGCATGGTGATCATGCGGGCCAGCGCCTGCACGATGACCGGTGCCAGGCCTTCTGAAATCTCGTCGAGCAGCAGCAGCTTGGCGCCCGTGCGCAGGATGCGCGCCACGGCCAGCATCTGTTGCTCGCCGCCCGAGAGCCGCGTGCCCTGGCTGTGGCGGCGCTCGGCCAGGTTGGGGAACATGGCGTAGATCTCTTCGACCGACATGCCGGGCCCCGCGCCCTTGAGCCCGGGCGGCAGCAGCAGGTTTTCTTCGCACGAGAGGCTCGCGAAGATGCCGCGCTCCTCGGGGCAGTAGCCGATGCCCAGGTGGGCGATGCGATGCGTCGGCATCGCGATCGTTTCCTTGCCGTGGACCTCGATGCTGCCCTTGCGCGCACCGGTCAGGCCCATGATGGCGCGCAGCGTGGTGGTGCGGCCCGCGCCGTTGCGGCCCAGCAGCGTGACGACTTCGCCGGGCTGCACGACCATGTCGACACCGTGCAGGACGTGCGATTCGCCGTACCAGGCCTGCAGGCCCTTGATTTCCAATGCGGCCGTCATGTCAGTGGGCACCTTGCAACTGGCCGTCCGTCGTGCCCATGTAGGCCTCCATGACCTGCGAGTTCTTCGAGACTTCGGCGTAGGGGCCTTCGGCCAGCACGGCGCCGCGTTGCAGCACGGTGATGGTGTCGGCAATGGTCGAGACCACGCTCATGTTGTGCTCGACCATGAGGATGGTGCGCCCGGCCGACACGCGCTTGATGAGTTCGGCCACGCGGTGCACGTCTTCATGGCCCATGCCCTGGGTCGGTTCGTCGAGCAGCATCAGTTCGGGCTCCATGGCCAGCGTGGTCGCAATCTCGAGCGCGCGCTTGCGGCCGTAGGGCAGGTTCACGGTCTGCTCGGCGGCAAGGTCTTCCAGGCCCACTTCGGCCAGCAGTTCGCGCGCACGCGCATCGAGCGGCTTGAGCGATTTCTCGCTTTTCCAGAAGTGGTACGAGGTGCCCAGCCGGCGCTGCAGGCCGAGGCGCACGTTTTCCAGCAGCGTGAGGTGCGGGAACACGGCCGAGATCTGGAACGAGCGGATGATGCCGCGCCGTGCGATCTGCGCCGGGCGCTCGCCCGTGATGTCCTGGCCGTTGAAGAGGATCGTGCCGGAGGTCGGCTCGAGAAACTTCGTCAGCAGGTTGAAGCAGGTCGTCTTGCCGGCGCCGTTGGGGCCGATGAGCGCGTGGATCGAACCGCGCACCACCGACAGGTCGACCTTGCTGACCGCGGTGAACCCTTTGAATTCCTTGGTGAGCTGGCGTGTTTCGAGGATGACGTCGCTCATCTCGCGAAGTCGCCCGGATGCGAAAAAAGAAAGTCGGTCATGCGGCCCATCTGAATGCGCCACTACCGGGCGCGGACTGATTGTTGGTGGGCGCCCTGCAATTTCATACTGGGGCAAATGCCTATGCTGCAGTGCAACCTGTACGGGGTGGTACGGCGCAAGAATGGGTGACTGTCGTTACGATGACAAAGAAGCCGTTGGTCGCTTCGACAGCGTCCGGATGGCTATCGCCACCACTTCCAGAACCGACCGCCCTGTCTTCGATGCCGAACTTCCGCTCGCCCGATTTCCTGACCGATCACATCCTGCACACGCTCGCGTTCTACGAGCCGCGTTGCCTGGATGCCTCGGGCGGGTTCTTTCATTTCTACAAGGACGACGGCACGGTGTACGACCGGCGCACGCGCCATCTGGTGAGCAGCACGCGCTTCGTCTTCAACCACGCCATGGCCTACCGGCGCTTCGGCAATCCGGCGCACCAGAAGGCGGCGCGCCACGGCCTGGCCTTTCTCCGGCAGGGCCACGCGAAACACGAAGGCGGATACGCCTGGCAGATCGACTGGCAACCGCACGGCGCCACCGTGCAGGACGCCACCAACCACTGCTACGGCCTGGCTTTCGTGCTGCTCGCGCATGCGCATGCGCTGATGGCCGGCGTGGAAGAAGCGCGCACCGGGCTGGCACACACCTGGGACCTGATGGAGCGGCATTTCTGGGAGCCGCAGCACCAGCTCTATGCCGACGAGGCCACCGTCGATTGGCGCGTGGGCGCCTACCGAGGCCAGAACGCCAACATGCATGCCTGCGAGGCGATGCTCGCCGCGTACGAGGCCACGCGCGAAGCGCGCTACCTGGCGCGGGCATCGGTGCTGGCGGAATCCATCACCGGCCGGCAGGCTGCCCTGGCCGATGGCCTGGTCTGGGAGCACTACCGCGAGGACTGGTCGGTCGACTGGGACTACAACCGCGGCGACAAGACCAACATCTTCCGCCCCTGGGGTTTCCAGACCGGCCACCTCACCGAATGGGCCAAGCTGCTGCTGCAGCTTGAACCGCACCTGGCCGCGGCGGGCCGCGAGGCAGAGTGGATCGTGCCGCGCGCCCGTCACTTCTTCGACACCGCCATGTTCCGCGGCTGGGACGCCGACAACGGCGGGCTGGCCTACGGCTTCGGGCCCGACGGCACGGTGTGCGACGGCGACAAATACTTCTGGGTGCAGGCCGAGAGCTTCGCCGCCGCCGCGCTGCTCGCGGTGCGCACCGGCGAGCCGGGCTACTGGGACTGGTACGACAGCATCTGGGCGTACAGCTGGGAGCACTTCGTCGATCACCGGCACGGTGCCTGGTACCGCATCCTCACGCCGCAGAACCGCAAGATCAGCGACGAGAAAAGCCCGGCCGGCAAGACCGACTACCACACCATGGGCGCGTGCCACGACGTGCTGCGCGCGCTCGGCACGTAAAAACCCCCGGGTCTTCTCGAAGAAGCCCGGGGGTCGAGTGGGTTGCCTGTCGGCTGCCGATCAGTGGGCGCCTGCCGCAGCGTCGCCACCGGCACCGCCCTTTTGCGGCTTTGCCAGCCACACCAGCGGAATCAGCAGCAGGAACAGGATCGCCGACGCATAGAAGATGTCGTTCGTGGCCAGCATGTAGGCCTGCTGGTCGACGATGCGGTTGATCTGCCCCAGCACCTGCTCGGTGCTGAAGCCGCTGCTCGCAAGACCCGACATTGCGCTGGTCGCCGCGTTGTTGCCCTGGTTGATCGTCTCCGAGAGCTGCGCGTGGTGCAGCGTCGCGCGGTTGTCCCACAGCGTGGTGGTGAGCGAGGTGCCCATGGCACCGGCCGTGATCCGCAGGAAGTTCGACAACCCCGACGCCGCCGGAATGCGGTCGGGCGTGAGGCCCGACAGCGTGATGGTCACCAGCGGGATGAAGAAGAACGCCATCGCGATGCCCTGGATCACCGTCGGGATGATGATGGTGACGAAGTCGGCCTGCGTGTTGAAGTTCGACCGCATCCACAGCACCAGCGCGAACACCAGGAACGAGAAGGTCGCGTAGCGCCGCGGATCGATCTTCGCCACCGTGAGCCCGACGATCGGCGAGAAGAAGATCGCCAGCAGCCCCACGGGAGCCATGATCATCCCCGCCTGCGTCGCGGTGTAGCCCATCCACTGCTGCAGCCACAGCGGCAGCAGCACCACGTTGCCGAAGAACAGGCCGTACGCCACGGCGGTTGCCACGGCACCCGACCAGAAGTTGCGGCGCTTGAACAGCGACAGGTCGACCACCGGGTGCTTGCCGGTCAGCTCCCAGATCAGGAAGAACGCGAAGCCGACCACGGCCACCACCGCCATCGTGACGATCTGCGGCGAGTGGAACCAGTCGAGCTCCTTGCCCTTGTCGAGCATGAGCTGCATCGAGCCGACCCACAGCACCAGCAGCGCCAGGCCGATGGCATCGATGGGCACCTTGTGCGTGGTGCTCTCGCGCTTGCGATACAGCGCCCAGGTGATGGAAGCCGCGACGATGCCCACCGGGATGTTGATATAGAAGATCCACGGCCACGAGATGTTGTCGGTGATCCAGCCGCCCAGGAGCGGCCCCATCACCGGCGCGACCAGCGTGGTCATCGACCACATGGCCATCGCCAGACCCGCCTTGGCGCGCGGGTAGCTCGACAGCAGCAGCGTCTGCGACAGCGGAATCATCGGGCCGGCGACAAAGCCCTGCAGCGCACGGAAGGCGATCAGCGTGGTCATGTTCGGCGCCAGGCCGCACAGCAGCGAGGCGACCATGAACAGGATCACGCTGGCCATGAACAGGCGGACCTGCCCGAAGCGCTGGGTCATGAAACCCGTGAGCGGCACCGCGATGGCGTTGGCCACCGCGAAGCTGGTGATGACCCAGGTGCCTTGCGTGGTGCTCACGCCCAGGTCACCCGAGATGGCGGGCAACGACACGTTGGCGATCGACGAGTCGAGCACGTTCATGAAGGTTGCCGCGGAAAGCGCGATGGTGCCCCACACGCGGGCCGAGCCCTCGAGTGGCGCGTGCGCTATGTAGGCAGGAGCAGCAGTGGCCATGTGCGGTCGCGCGGGCTCTGTTTACCTGAAGGAAGCGCGGGCGATCAGCCCGGCTGGCCTTGCACGGCCACGGAGGCCGCGCCCGGCGTGGCCGCAGGCGCGGCCGAACCCTTGGAAGGCACGCCGGCGGTGGCCGGTGCGCTGCGCCCGAGGTTGGCCGAGACGATGCGGTCCACTTCGGCGTCGGCGCCGTGGTCGAGCTGGCTGTACACCGCCGTCTGCGTCAGCGCGGTGGCGCGCGGCGCGTCGGCGAGCATCTTGCCGCTCTTGGACGAGATGTCGATCTCCGCGTCCATCGACAGGCCGATGCGCAGCGGGTTGGCCTTGAGCTGCTCGGGGTCGAGCGCAATGCGCACGGGCACGCGCTGCACCACCTTGATCCAGTTGCCGGTGGCGTTCTGCGCGGGCAGCAACGCAAAGGCGCTGCCGGTGCCCACGCCGAGGCCAGCGACCTTGCCGGTGTATTCGACCTTCTTGCCGTACACGTCGGCCGTGAGCTTCACGGGCTGGTCGATGCGGATGTTGCGCAGCTGCACTTCCTTGAAGTTGGCGTCGACCCACAGCTGGTTGAGCGGCACGATCGACATCATCGGCGTGCCAGCCGAGACGCGCTGGCCGAGTTGCACGGTGCGCTTGGCCACATAGCCGTCGACCGGCGCGGGCATGGCGACGCGCTGCGTGGCCAGGTAGGCCTCGCGCACCTTGGAGGCGGCGGCCAGCACGCTCGGGTGCTGGGCCACGCTGGTGCCTTCGGTCAGAGACTGGTTGCTGACCAGCGCTTCCTTCGCGGCGACGACGCCGGCCTGCGCGGCGGCGAGCTGGCTCTTGGCGGTGTCGAGCTGCGTCTCGGCGTGGTTGAGTTCTTCCTTCGACACGGCGCCGTTGCCCGACAGCGCGCGGCGGCGCTGCAGGTCGTCCTGCGCCTTGGCGATGTCGCTCTGCGCCTTGACGATGTCCGACTGGCGCAGCGTGACCTGCGCGGCCAGCGAGCCGTTGTTGGCGTACAGGGTGCGCACCTGGCGCACGGCCTGCGCGAGCGCGGCCTCGGCCTGCTCGAGCGCCACCTTGGCGTCGGCCGGGTCGAGCTGCACCAGCGGCTGGCCGGCCCTGACGAAGTCGGTGTCGTCGGCGCCGATGGCCATCACGGTGCCGCCGATCTGCGGCGTGATCTGGATGACGTTGCCCGACACGTAGGCGTTGTCGGTGTCCTCGTAGTGGCTGGCGACCAGCCATTCGTAGAGGCCCCAGCCGCCACCGGCGACGATCACCACCGCGGCGAGCGCGGTGAGTGCGCGACGGCGCTTGCCGTTGCTCGCCGGCGCCTCGGGCGCCGTGGGATTTGCGGAGGCTGCGGCAGCAGCGGGCGTCGGAGTGTTGTTATCGCTCATGGTGAAGTTCTTTCCGAAGACGAGGGAGTCGAGTCAGTTCAGTGGTTCAGTGCGGCCGTCGCGGTGGCCGGTGGCTGCCAGCCGCCGCCCAGTGCGCGCGCCAGCGCCACCTGCGTGTCGAGCGCGCGCGCGGCGAGATCGACCGCCAGGCGGCGTTGCGCCAGCACGGCGGTTTCTGCCGTCAGCACGTTGAGGTAATTGCCCAGGCCCGCGCGGTAGCGCTGCACGGCGATGTCGTAGGCGCCTTCGGCCGCGGTCTGCGCGGCGCGCTGCTCGGCCTGCTGGCGCGTGATCGACTGCGCGCTGGCCACCTGGTCGGCGGCGTCGCGCACGGCATCGATCACGGCGGCGTTGTAGCTTTCGATGGCCACGTCGAGGTCGGCCGACTTACCGCGCAGGTTGGCGCGCAGCTTGCCGCCTTCGAAGATCGGCAGGCTGATGGCCGGGCCCACGCCCCACTGCTCGCTGCCCGACTTGAGCAGCTTGCCAAAGCCCAGGCTCTGGAAGCCCGCGAAGGCCGTGAGGTTCACGTTGGGATAGAAGAGCGTCTTGGCGTTGGCCACGTCGCTGGTGGCAGCCTCGACGCGCCAGCGCGCGGCGGCGATGTCGGCGCGGCGGCCCAGCAGATCGGCGGGAATGTTGGCCTGCAGGGCCATGGTCTTCACGCTTTCGAGCACGGGCGGCTTGAGCGAGGCCGACACGTTGGGCTGGCCCACGAGCGCGTCGAGCGCATGCTGCTGCAGCGCGATCTGCTCGTTGAGCGCTTCGATCTGCTGGCGTGCCTCGGGCAGGCCGCCTTCGCTCTGGCGCAGTTCGAGGCGGGTGTCGAGTCCGGCGGACACGCGGTCGCGCACCAGCTTGAGCGTTTCGTCGCGCTGGGCCAGCGTGCGCCGGGCCACGGTAAGCTGGTCGTTCAGGCGCGCCCACTGGAAGTAGCTGCGCGCCACGTTGCTCGCGAGCAGCACGCGGGCGGCATCGGCATCGGCGGCCGCGGCGTTGGCCGCGCCGATGGCGGTGTCCAGCGCGCTGCGGTTCTTGCCGAAGAAGTCGAGCTCCCAGCTCGCGCTGAGCTGCAGCAGGCCGATGTTCTGCGTGGAGCCGCCCAGCGGCGCCGGGTAGATGTAGTTGCTGTTGAACTTCTGGCGGTTCAGGTCGAGGTCGCCCTTGACCTGCGGCTTGAGGGCCGCGCCGGCAATGTCGGCCGAGGCCTGCGCGCGCGCGAGCCGGGCCTGCGCGACCTGCAGGTTCGGGTTGCCGGCCACGGCCTGGTCGATCAACGAATTGAGCTGCGTGTCGCCGAACGCGAACCACCACTGGCCGTCGAGCCGGGACGCCGGCACCGCGGCGGTGTCGGGCGCGATGCCCAGCGACGAGGCGTCGCGCAGCTTGGCCTGCGAGCCGATGCCGGCCATGTCGGCACAGCCGGCCAGTGCGACCACCAGCAACGCGGCGGCCACGACAGAAGTGCGACGCGGTGCGCGCACGGCGAGGGAATCAGTCATTTTTATCTCCACGGACCGCGAGGGCCTGTGCGTTGTCGAGGATGCGGCGCAAGTAGCCCTTCAGCTGCTCCCATTCCTCATTGGAAAAACCTGCAAGGTGTTCGTTCTGGACCCGGCTCAGCACGTAAGGCACTTCCTTGGCGGCGGAACGGCCTTCGTCGGTGAGCTCGATGTTGACCACGCGGCGGTCTTCGAGCGAGCGCACGCGCCGGCACAGGCCCTTGGCCTCCAGGCGGTCGAGCAGGCGCGTCATGGCGCCGGTATCGAGCTCGCAGGCGCGGGCCAGTTCGGCCACCGTGGTGGCGGCGCCGACATGCAATTTGTAGAGAGGCACCCACTGCGGATAGGTCGGGCTGCCGGGCTCGCAGATGCGGCTTTCGATCGACTGGCCGACGGCCGTGACGATGCGGCGCATCAGGTAGCCGATGCTCTCCTCGGTCTGGTAGGTCTCCGGCCGATAGAAGGCGGCAGGCGCGCGACGCTCGGCGTCGGTGGAGGCCGACGAAGCTTGGTTGGAATTGGCATCGCTCATGGCCAAAATATTAGCTGCCATGACAGTTATTGTCAAGGCTGCCTTTGTGAGGGCAAGGGATCGTTAGAATCGGCGCATGGCTTCCAATGCACCGTCTTCCCAGGCCAAGGGCTCGCCCCGGTCGCTGTCGGGCCTGAGCCCATTCCTCCGCCCTTATCGCGTCCAGATCGTCCTAGCGGCGATCTTTTTGGTGATGGCAGCAGTCACCACGCTGGCTTTTCCTATCGCCTTACGCAGCCTGATTGACGGAGGCTTGATCAACCCCGACAAGGGCGCGCAGACCATGGCGCTGCGCGAGCACTTCGGCGCCCTCTTCGCGGTGGCCGTGGCGCTGGGGCTTTTCTCTGCGGCGCGCTTCTACACGGTGAGCTGGCTGGGCGAGCGGGTCACCGCCGACATCCGCAACGCGGTCTACGGCCACGTGCTGACGCAGAGCCCGGCGTTCTTCGAAACCACGCAGACCGGCGAAGTGCTGTCGCGCCTGACGGCCGATACCACGCTGGTCCAGACGGTGGTGGGCTCGTCGCTGAGCATGGGCCTGCGCAATGCCGTCATGGGCGTGGGCGCACTGGCCGTGCTGGTGTGGACCAACCCCTACGTGATGGTGCAGGTGCTGGGCATCCTGGTGCTGGTGGTGCTGCCGAGCATGTGGTTCGGCCGCCGCGTGCGCAAGCTGTCGCGCGCCAGCCAGGACCGCGTGGCCGATTCAAGCGCGATTGCCGCCGAAGTGCTCAACGCCATCCCCGTGGTGCAGAGCTACACGGCCGAGGGCCGCGAGGCGGCGCGCTTCAACGGCTCCACCGAAAACGCCTTCAGCACCGCGGTGCGGCGCACCAAGGCGCGCTCGGTGCTGGTCGCGTTCATCATCATCGCGACCTCGGCCGCGCTGCTGTGGGGCCTGTACCAGGGCACGCAGGCCGTGCTGCGGGGCGACATCACGGCCGGCCACCTGGGCCAGACCGTGGTCTACGTGGCCATCCTGGCGAGCGCCACCGCGGTGCTCGGCGAGGTGTACGGCGACCTGCTGCGCGCCGCCGGCGCCACCGAGCGCCTGATGGAACTGCTGCATGCGCCCGCGGCCATCGCTTCACCCTCGAACCCGGCGGTCGCGCCCGTCCCTGTTGCGGGCAGCGCCATCAAATTCGATGCGGTGACCTTTCACTACCCGTCGCGTCCCGGCACGCCGGCGCTGCGCGACTTCAGCCTCGACGTCGCACCCGGCGAAACCGTCGCGCTGGTGGGATCGAGCGGCGCGGGCAAGAGCACGGTGTTCCAGCTGCTGTTGCGCTACTACGACCCGCAGTCCGGCCGCCTGCTGCTCGACGGCACGCCGCTGGCCTCGCTCGCACTGCCCGACCTGCGCACCCGTATCGGCCTGGTGCCGCAGGACGCGGTGATCTTCTCGACCAGCGCCTTCGAGAACATCCGCTACGGCCGCCCGGAGGCCACCGCCGACGAAGTGCATGCCGCCGCGCGCGCCGCCTTCGCGCACGACTTCCTGCAGGCGCTGCCCGAGGGCTACGACACCTTCCTGGGCGAGCGCGGCGTGCGCCTGTCGGGCGGACAGCGCCAGCGCATCGCGATTGCGCGCGCCATCCTCAAGAACCCGCCGCTGCTGCTGCTCGACGAAGCCACGAGCGCGCTCGATGCGGAAAGCGAACGCATGGTGCAGGCGGCACTGGAATCGGCGATGGAAAACCGCACCACGGTCGTGATCGCCCACAGGCTGGCGACGGTGCAGAAGGCCGACCGCATCGTGGTGCTGGACCACGGCGGCATCGTCGAGCAGGGAACGCACGCGACGCTGGTCGCGCAAGGTGGCGTCTATGCGCGCCTGGCGGCACTGCAGTTCACGGCCTGAACGGACTGAAGGCCGCGAGCGCCGGGCCGACTACTGCAGGGTTTCCTTGAGCGACGCCGGTATCGGCAGCGCCATCACCGCAATGCCTTCGTCGAGCAGCGCCTCGGTCTGCTCGGGCGTGGCCTGGCCGCGGATGCCGCGTTCCTGGGCTTCGCCATAGTGCATCTTGCGAGCTTCGTCGGCAAAGCGCTCGCCGACGTCCTCGGTCTTCGCCATGACCTCGCGCACGGCGCGCATCCAGCGGGCTTCGGGTGAAAGCGCCGTGGAAACGCCCGAAGAGGCGGCCGGCGCGGTGGCTTCCTGCGGTGGCTTCGCGTTGCCGAGATTGAGGCGCGGCGCGCTCAGCAGCTTGACGATGGCGGTGTCGCCGCAGACCGGGCATTCGACCAGTCCGCTCGCCAGCTGGGTCTCGAAGGCCACTGTGGACGCGAACCAGCCCTCGAAGCCATGGCCGTGTGCGCAGCGGAGATCGAGAACCTTCATGCGCGGATTATCCCGCGCCGCCTTGTTCGGGCACGGCCTTCCAGTCCAGTGCCCATGCGCCGGACAGGACGTTCTGCAGCCAGAGCGTGCAGGTCAGCGTCTTCGCATCGGTCACGCTGCCGTCGCGGCACCAGCCGGCCAGCTCTTCGGGGGTGGCCGTGAACACGTCCAGAAACTCGCCATGGTCGAGCTGGCGCTCGCCGAGCGTGAGGCCGCGCGCAAAGTAGATGTGGATGATCTCGGTCGAGTACGCCACCGCCAGGTGCATCGCACCCGCGTGCGCCCATTCGCGCGCGGTGTAGCCTGTTTCCTCGAGCAGCTCGCGCCGGCCGCAGACGAAGGGGTCTTCCCCCGCGTCGAGCTTGCCGGCCGGGAACTCGATCATCACGTGGCCGACCGGGTAGCGAAACTGCCGCTCCAGCACCACGCGGCCGTCGTCCAGCAACGGAATCACCACCACGGCACCCGGGTGCACCACGTACTCGCGCGTGGCGCTGTGGCCGTCGGGCAGGCGGATGGTGTCACGCTTGGCCTGCAGGAAGTTGCCCTTGAAGAGCTCCTCGCTGCGGACCAGCTCTTCCTTCAGGTGCGAATCGGTGGTGGGTGAAGTCATGTCGTCAGTGCCTGTGTTTCATCAGGTAGCGCCAGGTGAACCCCGGAAAGGCCAGCACGATGAACAACGCGCCGGTTACCGCATAGAACTCCCAGCCCTGCGGAGCGATCTGCCCTGCCCTGCGCTCGAACAGCAGCCCGATGCCGCCGGCCAGAAAGTACAAGACCACCAGTTCGGCCAGGCGCACTGCGAGCGACTTGGGTCGCGTGGGCAGTGGCACGGCGCCGAACAGGCGGTCGTTGAAGAAAGGCAGGTTGGCGGCCACCAGGGCCACCAGCAGAACAACCCAGACCGACGCGGTTTGCGACACCGGGTGTTGCGCGTCAGTGGGCCAGCGTGGCCACGATCGCGTCGTAGCAAAGCGTCATGAGCCCGCCGGGCACGATGCCCAGGATGAGGATCAGCGCGCCGTTGATCGTGAGCACGACGCGCACGTCGCGCGGCGCCGACACGGTGGTCGCCGTGACCGGCGCATCGAAGTACATGACCTTGACCACGCGCAGGTAATAGAAGGCGCCGATCAGCGACATCATCACCGCGAACACGCCCAGGCCGATGTAGATGGCATGGCCCGACGCAATCAGCGCCTGCAGCACGGCCAGCTTCGCGTAGAAGCCCACCAGCGGCGGCAGGCCGGCCAGCGAGAACATGGCGATCGCCATCACGCCGGCGTACAGCGGGCTGCGCTGGTTCAGGCCTGCGAGGTCGGTGATCTCTTCGCTTTCGAAGCCTTCGCGCGCCAGCAGCAGGATGATGCCGAAGCTCGCCAGCGTGGTCAGCACGTAGGTCACGATGTAGAACATCGAGGCGCTGTAGGCGAACTGGGCGTTGTAGGTACCCTGCTGGTCCGAACCGGCCACCAGGCCGAGGAGCATGAAGCCCATCTGCGAAATGGTGGAGTACGCCAGCATGCGCTTCAGGTTGCTCTGCGCGATGGCGGCCAGGTTGCCGACCAGCAGCGAGGCGATGGCCAGCACCGCCAGCATCTGCTGCCAGTCGATGGCCAGCGGTTGCAACGCATCGACCAGCAGGCGAATGATGATCGCGAAGGCGGCCAGCTCGGGCGCGGCGCCGATCAGCAGCGTGATCGCCGTAGGCGCGCCCTGGTAGACGTCTGGCACCCACATGTGGAACGGCGCAGCGCCCACCTTGAATGCCAGGCCGGCCACGATGAACACCAGGCCGAACACCAGCACCTGGTGGTTCACCTTGCCGCTCGCGATGGCCTTGAACACCTCGTTCACGTCGAGCGAACCGGTGGCGCCGTACATCATCGACAGGCCGTACAGCAGGAAGCCGCTGGCCATGGCGCCGAGCACGAAGTACTTCATGGCCGCCTCGCTGGCCACCGCGTTGTCGCGGCGCAGCGCCACCAGCGCATAGCTCGACAGCGTGAGCAGTTCCAGGCCCAGGTAGATCAGCAGGAAGTTGCTGCCCGAGATCATCACGAACATGCCCAGCAGCGCGAACATGCTCATGGTGAACATCTCGCCGCCGCGCAGCATGTCGCGGTCGGCCGCATAGGGACGGCCGTAGACCAGCGTGACCATCAGGGCGATGGTGGCGAAGCACTTGAGCCAGTTGCCCATCGGGTCGCTCACGACCATGCCACCGAAGCCGTAGGCCGTCTTGCCGTTGAGGGCCGCAAGGCCCGACAGCACGCCGACCACGGCGAGCGTGAGCAGCGTCAGCACATAGGTGCGCGTGCGGCGATGGTCCGTGGTCGACAGGTCGACCAGCGCAATGATGCAGGTCATGACCAGCAACACGATTTCAGGGTAGATCGTGACCCAGCTGATTTTGTCAATCATCTCGTTCTCTTGTCTTCAGCGTGGAATCAGGAAGGCAGCTTCGAAATAGCCACATGGCGCAGGAGCTCGACCACCGAGGCGTCCATGGCGTCGGTGAAAGGCTTCGGATACAGGCCCATCCACAGTACGGCGATGGCCAGCAGCGACAGCATCACGAACTCGCGGGCGTTGATGTCCTTGAGCTCCTTGACGTGGTCGTTGCCGACCGGGCCCAGGTACACGCGCTTGTACATCCACAGCGTGTAGGCCGCGCCAAAGATCAGCGCGGTGGCCGCACCGAGGCCGATCCAGAAGTTGGCCTTCACGGCGCCCAGGATCACCATCCACTCGCCCACGAAACCGGCGGTGCCCGGCAGGCCGCAATTGGCCATGGCGAACAGCAGCGCGAAAGCCGCGAACTTGGGCATGGTGTTGACCACGCCGCCGTAGTCGGCAATCTGGCGCGAGTGCACGCGGTCGTACAGCACGCCGATGCCCAGGAACATCGCGCCCGAGACGAAGCCGTGCGCAATCATCTGCACGATGCCGCCGGACACGCCGAGCTCGTTGAAGATGAAGAAGCCCAGCGTCACGAAGCCCATGTGAGCGACCGACGAATACGCCACCAGCTTCTTCATGTCCTGCTGCACCAGCGCGACCAGGCCCACGTAGATCACCGCGATCAGCGACAGCGCGATCATGAGCCAGGCCCATTCGTGCGACGCATCGGGGGCGATGGGCATCGAGAAGCGCAGGAAGCCGTAGGCGCCCAGCTTCAGCATGATCGCGGCCAGCACGGCCGAACCGCCGGTGGGCGCCTCGACGTGCACGTCGGGCAGCCAGGTGTGCACCGGCCACATCGGCACCTTCACCGCGAAGGCCGCGAAGAAGGCGAAGAACAGGAAGGTCTGCGCGGTCGACCCCAGCGGCAGCTTGTGCCAGGCCAGGATGTCGAAGCTGCCGCCCGACTTGTTGTACAGGAAGATCAGCGCCACCAGCATCAGCAGCGAGCCGAGCAAGGTGTACAGGAAGAACTTGAACGCCGCGTAGATCTTGTTCGGGCCGCCCCAGATACCGATGATCAGGTACATCGGGATCAGCGTGGCTTCGAAGAACACGTAGAACAGGATGCCGTCGAGCGCGGAGAACACGCCGATCATGAAACCCGACAGGATCAGGAACGCGCCCATGTACTGGTTCACGCGCTCGGTGATCACTTCCCAGGCCGAGATCACGACGATGACCGTGATGAACGACGTCAGCAGCACCAGCCAGAGCGACATGCCGTCGATCCCGAGGTGGTAGTTGACGTTGAAGCGCGAGATCCAGCTCGTCTTCTCGACGAACTGCATGGCGGCGGTGCCGTTGCGGAAACCCGTGAACAGCGGCACCGTGACCAGGAAGCTCACGATGGCGCCGACGAGGGCGACCCAGCGGACGCCCTTGGCGTGCTCGTCACGGCCAAACGCCAGCAGCGCGACGCCGAATGCGATCGGCACCCAGATGGCAAGGCTCAACAAACCCATTTTTCTTTTTCTCCAGCGCTAGGCTCAGCGTTTGAACCAGACGAAATACGTCATCAGGATGAAGATGCCCAGCAGCATCGCGAAGGCGTAGTGATAGATGTAGCCCGACTGCATCCAGCGCACCACACCTGAAATACGGCCGACCAGCTTCCACGAACCATTGACCACGGCGCCGTCGATGAGGGCTTGGTCGCCCCCCTTCCACAGGCCGGTGCCGAGCGCACGCGTACCGCGGGCGATGATGTTCTCGTTGATCCAGTCGAGGTAGTACTTGTTTTCCAGCAGGCGGTAGATCGGGCCGCAGGCGCGCTTGATCGCGGCCGGCAGCGCCGGGTTGATCATGTACATGTACCAGGACAGGACCACGCCGGCCAGTGCCAGCCAGAAAGGTGCCGTCGTCAGGCCGTGGATGGCCATGGCCACCGGACCGTGGAAGGCTTCTTCCAGCTCCTTCATGGCGTGGTGCTTGGCACCGTCCACGAAGATCGCGTTCTTGAAGAACTCGCCGAACAGCATCGGCTCGATCGTCATGAAGCCGATCACCACCGAGGGAATGGCCAGCAGCACCAGCGGCAGCCAGACCACCATCGGCGACTCGTGCGGCTTGTGGGCCTCGTGACCGTGGCCATGATCGTCGTGGCCATGGCCGTGGTCGTCATGGTGCGCATCAGGGTTCTGGTCGTAGCGTTCCTTGCCGTGGAAGACCAGGAAGTACATGCGGAACGAATAGAACGCCGTAATGAACACGCCGGCCAGCACCGCGTAGTACGCGAAGTTCGCGCCCCACAGGTGGCTTTCGTGCACCGCTTCGATGATGCTGTCCTTCGAGTAGAAGCCGGCGAAGAACGGCGTGCCGATCAGCGCGAGCGAACCCAGCAGCGATGTGATCCAGGTGATCGGCATGTACTTGCGCACGCCGCCCATCCAGCGGATGTCCTGGTTGTGGTGCATGCCGATGATCACCGAGCCGGCACCGAGGAACAGCAGCGCCTTGAAGAACGCGTGCGTCATCAGGTGGAACACGGCCACCGAGTAGGCCGAGGCACCGAGCGCCACGGTCATGTAGCCGAGCTGCGAGAGCGTCGAGTACGCGACCACGCGCTTGATGTCGTTCTGGATGATGCCCAGGAAGCCCATGAACAGTGCGGTGATGGCGCCGATCACGAGGATGAAGCTCAGGGCCGTGTCGCTCAGCTCGAACAGCGGCGACATGCGCGCCACCATGAAGATGCCGGCGGTCACCATCGTGGCCGCGTGGATCAGCGCGGAGATGGGGGTCGGGCCTTCCATCGAGTCGGGCAGCCACACGTGCAGCGGGAACTGCGCGCTCTTGCCCATCGCACCGATGAACAGGCAGATGCAGATCACGGTGATCAGCATCCATTCGGTGCCCGGGAAGGTGATGCCGGCCAGCGTGTTCGCCTTGGCGAAGGCTTCGGTGTAGTTCAGCGTGCCGGCGTAGGCCGCAATGAGGCCGATGCCCAGGATGAAGCCGAAGTCGCCCACGCGGTTGACCAGGAAGGCCTTCATGTTCGCGAAGATGGCGGTCGGCTTGTTGAACCAGAAACCGATCAGCAGGTACGACACCAGGCCCACCGCTTCCCAGCCGAAGAACAGCTGGAGCATGTTGTTGCTCATGACGAGCATCAGCATCGAGAAGGTGAACAGCGAGATGTACGCGAAGAAACGGTTGTAGCCGTCGTCTTCTTCCATGTAGCCGATGGTGTAGATGTGGACCATCAGCGACACGAAGGTCACGACGCACATCATCATGGCGGTGAGGCCGTCGACCATGAAGCCGACTTCCATCTTCAGGCCGCCCACCACCATCCACTCGTAGAGGGTGGCGTTGAAGCGTGCACCGTCGGCCACCACGCTCTTGAGCGTCATGGCCGAGATGATGAAGGCGACCAGCACGCCCAGGATGGTCAGCGAATGCGTGACCTTGCGGCCGATGTGATTGCCGCCGAACTTCGTGCCGAACAGGCCGGCGACAGCGGCGCCGACCAGGGGTGCCAGCGGCACGGCCAGCAAGGTGGATGCGGAAAGGGTTGCGCTCATGTTGCTTTCAACCCTTGAGCGAGTTGAGTTCGTCCACGTTGATGTTCGACTTGTTGCGGAACAGCAGAACCAGCAGCGCCAGCCCGATGGCCGACTCGGCCGCAGCCACCGTCAGGATGAAGAACACGAAGATCTGGCCGTGCATGTCGCCCAGGAAGTGCGAGAACGCCACGAAGTTCATGTTGACCGCGAGCAGCATCAGTTCGATGGCCATCAGCAGCACGATCAGGTTCTTGCGGTTCAGGAAGATGCCGATCACAGACAGCGCGAAGAGCATCGCGCCGAGCGAAAGAAAGTGTCCTAGCGTGAGCGTCATGCCTTGTTTTCCTTTGCAGCATCCGCAGCTGCAGCTTCAGCCACAGGTTCGGCCGCACGCGTCACCGGCATCTGCACGATGCGCACGCGGTCACGCGCCTTCACGCGCACCTGGTCGGCCGGATTCACGTACTTGCTGTCCTTGCGGGTGCGCAACGTCAACGCGATGGCGGCCACGATGGCCACGAGCAGGATGACCGCGGCAATTTCCAGCGGGTAGAGGTATTCGGTGTACAGCAACTTGCCCAGTTCGAGCGTGTTGGAGGCGTCGGCCGCCATCGGGCCAGAGGCCGCGCGAGGTGCCTCGCCCAGGCGGAAGCCGCCCATCAGCACGGCCGCCATTTCGAGCGCAATGAGCGCACCCACGCCAGCGGCCAGCGGGAAGTGCTTCCAGAAGCCCTCTCGCAGGCCGTCGACGTTGATGTCCAGCATCATCACGACGAACAGGAACAGCACCATCACGGCGCCGACATACACCAGCACCAGCGAGATCGCGAGGAACTCGGCGCGCAGCAGCAACCAGATGGCCGAAGCCTGGAAGAAGGCCAGCACCAAGTACAGCGCGGCGTACACGGGGTTGCGGGCGGTGATGACGCGGAAGGCTGCAAACAGCAGCACCGCGGCAAACAGATAGAACAGACCGGTCTTGACGTCCATGGAATTCGAATGGGTACGGGGTTCGGGCTGGTCGGATCAGCGGTACTTGGCGTCAGCCGCCTTGTTCGCTGCAATTTCTTTTTCGTAGCGGTCGCCCACGGCCAGGAGCATGTCCTTCGTGAAGTACAGGTCGCCGCGCTTCTCGCCGTGGTATTCGAAGATGTGCGTCTCCACGATCGAGTCCACCGGACAGCTTTCTTCGCAGAAGCCGCAGAAGATGCACTTGGTCAGGTCGATGTCGTAGCGCGTCGTGCGGCGCGAGCCGTCGTCGCGCACATCCGATTCGATGGTGATGGCCAGTGCCGGGCAAACGGCTTCGCAGAGCTTGCAGGCGATGCAGCGTTCTTCGCCGTTTTCGTAGCGGCGCAGCGCGTGCAGGCCACGGAAGCGCGGCGACAGCGGCGTCTTCTCTTCGGGGAACTGGACAGTGATCTTGCGGGCGAAGGCGTACTTGCCGGTGACGGCCAAGCCCTTGAACAGCTCGAACAGCATGAAGCTGCTCAGGAAGTCCTTGAGCGAGAACGGCGCGGACGCAAGTTTGGAAGGGCGCGCGGACGCGCCGGCGGTGTGCGCAGCAGACATGGTATTGGCGCTTCCTGTTATTTCCAGATGTTGAACGGCGTCTGCATCCAGCCACCGACCACGACCAGCCACACGAGGGTGACGGGAATGAAGATCTTCCAGCCCAACCGCATGATCTGGTCATAGCGGAAGCGCGGGAATGTCGAGCGGACCCACAGGAACATGGTGACCACGCAGAAGGTCTTGGCACCCAGCCAGATCCAGCCCGGGATGAAGCTCAGGAAGTCGAACGGCGGCAGCCATCCGCCCAGGAAGAGCACCACGGTGAGGATCGAGACGAGCCACATGTTGGCGTACTCGGCCAGGAAGAACATCGCGAAGCTCATGCCCGAATACTCGATCATGTGGCCGGCCACGATTTCGGATTCGCCTTCCACCACGTCGAACGGGTGACGGTTGGTTTCGGCGAGGCCCGAGATGAAGTAGACGACGAAGATCGGCAGCAGCGGCAGCCAGTTCCACGACAGGAAGCCCACGCCCAGGTTGGCGAACATGCCCTTGCCTTGAACATTCACGATCTCGCTCATGTTCAGGCTGCCGGTGACCATCAGCACCACGACGAAGCAGAAGCCCATCGCGATTTCGTAGCTCACCATCTGTGCCGAGGCGCGCAGCGCGCCCAGGAAGGCGTACTTCGAGTTCGAGGCCCAGCCCGCGATGATCACGCCATACACCTCGAGCGAGGTGATGGCCATCACGAACAGCAGGCCGGCATTGATGTTGGCCAGCGCCACATCGGGGCCGAAGGGAATCACCGCCCATGCGGCGAGCGCCGGCATGATGGTCATCACCGGGCCCAGCAGGAACAGGCCCTTGTTGGCGACCGTCGGAAGAATGATTTCCTTGGTCATCAGCTTGAGCGCGTCGGCGATCGGCTGCAGCAGGCCGAGCGGACCGGTGCGGTTCGGGCCGATGCGGATCTGCGTGAAACCGATGGCCTTGCGTTCCCACAGCGTGAGGTAGGCCACGGCCAGCATCAGCGGGATCACGACCACGATGATCTTGATCAGCGTCCAGATCACGGGCCAGACCACCACGGTCCACCAGCCTGCAGCGACCAGGCCCTGGCCGAAGCCATGAATAGCGTCGATCATGCCAATGCCTCCTCGGCACGGGCCGACACGTTCGATCCGGCCGATGCATTGCGTGCGTCGGCGGTCAGTTGCAGCGACGGTGCGCGGCGCACGATCGAGTCGAGCTGGTAGATGCTCGCGACCACGGGCGCAGCAGCTGCGCCGTTGGAAGCGACCGCATCGGCGGATGTGGCGTTGCTCAGGGCATTCGCCGGCAGCACGCCGTTGTCACCGATGGTGGCGAGCACGTCGGCAGTCGATTCGAACGCGAAGCCAGGCAGGCCGAGCAAGTTGGCCAGCACGCGAAGCACCTTCCACGCCGGACGCGTTTCGCCTTGCGGCTTCACGACGGCATGGAAACCTTGCAGGCGGCCTTCGGCGTTGACGAAGGTGCCGGGGGTTTCGCTGAACGGGGCGATCGGGAGCAGCACGTCACTGAATGCGAGGTTGGCCTTGAACGGGCTGAGCGTGACGACCATTTGCGCATTGCCGATGACATCGGCTGCCGCGGCGCCCGCGGCCGAGTCGAACACTGGCTCGGTGTTCAGCAGCATCACGGCCTTCAGGCCGGAGCCCGCGGCGAGCATGCGGCCGGCATCGAGGCCGCCGTTCTTCGGGAACGCGCCGACAAGCTGCGCGCCCACGGTGTTGGCCGCTTCGGTCAGGTAGCCGACGGTGGCGCCGGTTTGCGCGCCGATCCAGTTCGCCAGGGCCAGCAGGCTGCTGGCCTGGGCATGGTGCGCGGCGGCGTTGCCGAGCAGCACGGCCTTGCGTTCGCCGCTCAGCAGCGACGCTGCGATGGCCTTGGCGGCATCGTCGGGTGCGTTGTTCGGCGCCAGCGGCGAGGCTGCGCCATTGGTTTCGCCGATGGCGGCGGCCACGGCGGCCAGCGCTTCGACCCACTGGTCGGCGTCGACGATCGACGACTGCGCCACGTCGATGGCCCAGGCGTCGCGGTCGGCCATCAGGCTGGCCGAGGTGATCACCGACAGCGCGGCGCCCTTGCGCACGGCCTGGCGGATGCGCTGAGCGAACAGCGGGTGTTCCTTGCGCAGGTTGGAGCCTACGACCAGCGCGCGCTGCACTTGCGTGAGCGAGGCGATCGAGGTGCCGAGCCAGCGCACGCCTTCGAAGGCCGCGAATTCGGCGTTGCGCAGGCGGTAGTCGATGTTGTCGCTGCCGAGTTCACGCGTGAGCATGGCGGCGAGATGCAGCTCTTCGAGCGTGCTGTGCGGGCTGACGAGCGTGCCGATGCTTTGCGCGCCGTGGTCGGCCTTGATCTGGCGCAGGCCATTGGCGACGTACTCGAGCGCCGTCTGCCAGTCGACCTGCTGCCATTGGCCACCCTGCTTCAGCATGGGCTGCGTCAGGCGTTCCGGGCCGTTGAGCGCTTCGTACGAGAAGCGGTCGCGGTCGGCGATCCAGCATTCGTTTACGTCTTCGTTCTCGAGCGGCACCACGCGCATCACGCGGTTGTTCTTGACCTGGACGATCAGGTTGGCGCCGGTGGAATCATGCGGGCTCACCGACTTGCGGCGCGACAGTTCCCAGGTGCGGGCGCTGTAGCGGAACGGCTTGCTCGTGAGCGCGCCGACCGGGCAGATGTCGATCATGTTGCCCGAGAGTTCGGAGTCGACCGAGTCGCCCACGAAGGTCTCGATTTCGGAGTGCTCGCCGCGCTGGGTCATGCCGAGCTCCATCACGCCGGCCACTTCCTGGCCAAAGCGGACGCAGCGCGTGCAATGGATGCAGCGGCTCATTTCTTCCATGCTGATCAGCGGGCCCACGTCCTTGTGGAACACGACGCGCTTTTCTTCTTCGTAGCGCGAAGAAGAACCGCCGTAGCCCACGGCCAGGTCCTGCAGCTGGCATTCGCCGCCCTGGTCGCAGATCGGGCAATCCAGCGGGTGGTTGATCAGGAGGAACTCCATGACCGACTGCTGCGCCTTGATGGCCTTTTCGCTCTTGGTGCGAACGATCATGCCCTGCGTGACGGGCGTGGCGCAGGCCGGCATCGGCTTGGGCGCTTTTTCCACGTCCACGAGGCACATGCGGCAATTCGCCGCGATGCTCAGTTTCTTGTGATAGCAGAAGTGCGGGATGTACGTGCCTGCCTTGTCGGCCGCATGCATGATCATGCTGCCTTCGGTCACGTCGACCTTCTTGCCGTCGAGTTCGATTTCAACCATATGTGTGCTTCTCGCGCTCAGGCCTGGACCGGCGCTTTGGGAACGTAGCCCGGGATCAGGGCTTCGAACTCATGACGGAAATGCTTGATCATGGCGCGCACCGGCATGGCCGCCGCGTCGCCGAGCGCGCAGATCGTGCGGCCCTGGATGTTGTCTGCCACCGAATTGAGCAGGTCCATGTCGGTCGCCCTGCCCTGCCCGTTGTGGATGCGGTCCACCACGCGGTAGAGCCAGCCCGTGCCTTCGCGGCACGGCGTGCACTGGCCGCAGGACTCGTGCATGTAGAAATACGACAGGCGCTTGAGCGACTCGACCATCGAGCGGCTGTCGTCCATGACGATCACCGCGCCCGAGCCCAGCATGGAGCCGGCCTTGGCGATGGAGTCGTAGTCCATGGTGCAGGCCATCATGAGGTCGGCCGGCAGCACCGGCGACGACGATCCACCGGGGATCACGGCCTTCAGCGTGCGGCCCTTGCGAACGCCGCCGCACAGCTCGAGCAGCTTGGAGAACGGCGTGCCCATGGGTACTTCGTAGTTGCCGGGCAACTCGACGTCGCCGCTCACCGAGTAGATCTTGGTGCCGCCATTGTTCGGCTTGCCGCACTCGAGGTAGGCCGGACCGCCGTTGCGGATGATCCAGGGCACCGCCGCGAAGGTCTCGGTGTTGTTGATGGTCGTCGGCTTGCCGTACAGGCCGAAGCTGGCGGGGAACGGCGGCTTGAAGCGCGGCTGGCCCTTCTTGCCCTCGAGCGACTCGAGCAGCGCGGTTTCCTCGCCACAGATGTAGGCGCCGAAGCCGTGGGCGGCGTGCAACTGGAAGTTGTACGTGCTGCCCATGATCTTGTCGCCGAGGTAGCCGGCGGCGCGCGCTTCTTCGAGGGCTTCCTCGAAACGGTCGTAGCTCTGGAAGATCTCGCCGTGGATGTAGTTGTATCCGACGCTGATGCCCATCGCATACGCGGCGATGGCCATGCCTTCGATCACGATGTGCGGGTTGAACTGCAGGATGTCGCGGTCCTTGCACGTGCCCGGCTCGCCTTCGTCGGAGTTGCAGACGAGGTACTTCTGGCCCGGGAACTGGCGGGGCATGAAGCTCCACTTCAGGCCGGTCGGGAAGCCGGCGCCGCCGCGTCCGCGCAGGCCCGAGGCCTTCACTTCGGCGATCACCTGGTCGGGCGTGAGGCCCTCGGTCAGGATCTTGCGCAGCGCCTGGTAGCCGCCGCGCGCCTCGTAGTCGGCCAGGCGCCAGTTGGTGCCGTCGAGGCCCGCGTAGATCTGCGGCTCGATGTGGCGGTCATGGAAACAGGTCTGGACGCCCGTTGCCTGGAACTGCTGGAGTACTTGTTCGGGCGACATCAGGAAGCCTCCCCTTTAGTGGCGGGCGCGGCACCGCGCAGGCCTTCGATGAGCTGGTCGAGTTTTTCGTTGCTCATGAAGCTGCACATGGTGCGATCGTTGACCAGCATCACGGGCGAATCGGCGCACGCGCCCAGGCACTCGCTCTGCTGCAGCGTGAACAGGCCGTCGGCGGTGGTTTCGCCCATCTTGATGCCGAGCTTCTTCTCGAGGTGCACGAGGGCGGTGACGCCGTCGCGCAGCTGGCAAGGCAGGTTCGTGCACACGTTGAGCTTGAACTTGCCCACCGGGTGCTGGTTGTACATGTTGTAGAAGGTCGTCACTTCATGCACGGCGATGGGCGCCATGCCGAGGTAATCGGCAATCTCGCGCTCGCGCTGCAGGCTGACATAGCCTTCGTCCTGCTGGACGATGGCAAGGCAGGCCATCACGGCGGATTGCTTGCCTGCTTCGGGGTACTTGGCCACCTCGCGCGCAAAGCGCTCGAGGATTGCAGGCTGCAGAGGGGAAGAAGGCGCCAAGGGCGCCGTGTCATGGTGGGTCGAGGAAGTCGTCATGCGCTCTTTCTCACCTGTCGATCTCGCCGAACACGATGTCCATCGTGCCGATCACCGCGACAGCGTCGGCGATCATGTGACCGCGCGACATTTCGTCGAGGGCGGCGAGGTGCGGGAAGCCAGGGGCGCGGATCTTAAGGCGGTACGGCTTGTTGGCGCCGTCGCTCACCAGGTAGATGCCGAACTCGCCCTTCGGATGCTCGACGGCGGCATACGCCTCGCCTTCGGGCACGTGAAAGCCTTCGGTGAAGAGCTTGAAATGGTGGATCAGCTCCTCCATGTTCGCCTTCATCGATTCGCGCGCAGGCGCGGCGACCTTGTGGTTGTCGGTAATCACCGGGCCGGGATTCACGCGCAGCCATGCCGAGCACTGCTGGATGATCTTGTTGGCCTGGCGCATCTCTTCGACGCGAACCAGGTAGCGGTCGTAACAGTCGCCGGTCTTGCCGACGGGCACGTCGAACTGCATCTGGTCGTAGACGTCGTAGGGCTGCTTCTTGCGCAGGTCCCATTCGATGCCCGAACCACGCAGCATGGGGCCGGTGAAGCCGAGATTCAGCGCGCGCTCCGGCGTGACCACGCCGATGCCCACGGTGCGCTGCTTCCAGATGCGGTTGTCGGTGAGCAGCGTCTCGTACTCGTCGACCATCTTCGGGAAGCGCTTGCTGAAGTCGTCGATGAAGTCCAGCAACGAACCCTGGCGGTTTTCGTTGAGACGCTCGATCGCCTTCGCGTTCTTGATCTTGCTGACCTTGTACTGCGGCATGGCATCCGGCAGGTCGCGGTAGACGCCGCCCGGACGGAAGTACGCCGCATGCATGCGCGCACCGGACACGGCCTCGTACATGTCGAACAGGTCTTCACGCTCGCGGAAGCAGTAGATGAGCATGTTCATCGCACCGCAGTCCAGGCCGTGCGCGCCGAGCCACAGCAGATGGTTCAGCAGGCGGGTGATCTCGGCGAACATCACACGGATGTACTGCGCACGGATCGGCACCTCGAGGCCCATCATCTTCTCGATGGCAAGGCAGTACGCGTGCTCGTTGGACATCATCGACACATAGTCGAGACGGTCCATGTACGGCAGCGACTGGATGAAGGTGCGCGACTCGGCAAGCTTCTCGGTCGCGCGGTGCAACAGGCCGATGTGGGGATCGGCGCGCTGGATCACTTCGCCGTCCAGCTCCAGCACCAGGCGCAACACGCCGTGGGCCGCCGGATGCTGCGGACCGAAGTTGAGTGTGTAGTTCTTGATTTCGGCCATATCAGTGCAAACCGCCGCCGTAGTTGTCTTCGCGGATCACGCGCGGGGTGATTTCGCGCGGCTCGATCGATACCGGCTGGTAGACCACGCGCTTTTGTTCTTCGTCGTAACGCATCTCGACGTGACCCGACACCGGGAAGTCCTTGCGGAACGGGTGGCCGATGAAGCCGTAGTCCGTGAGGATGCGGCGCAGGTCGTCGTGGCCGTCGAACACGATGCCGTAGAGGTCGAAGGCTTCGCGCTCGAACCAGGTGCACGCGCTCCACACCGGCTGCAGCGAATCGACCATGGGAAGGTCTTCGCTGGGCGCGAACACCTTCAAGCGCACGCGCTGGTTGAGGCTCACGGACAGCAGGTGCGAAACCACGCAGAAGCGCTCGCCCTGCCACTCGCCTTCACGGTAGTCGGAATAGTCCATGCCGCAGAGGTCGACCAGCTGCTCGAATCGGCAGCCGGGCGCATCGCGCAGCAGCGTGGCGGCTTCGAGGTAGTCAGCCGCACTCACCACCACAGTCACCTCGCCGAGTGCGAGCGTCACGCTCCTGGCCTTGGCGCCAAGCGTTTCGGCGATGGTGGCGCGCAGCACCTCTGGCGAAATTGCAAAATCAGTCATCGTCGGCAATCTCTCAGGCGCGGGCAATGGTGTTGGTGCGGCGAATCTTCTGCTGCAACTGGATCACGCCGTAAAGCAAGGCTTCGGCGGTGGGCGGGCAACCCGGCACGTAGACGTCGACGGGCACGATGCGGTCGCAGCCGCGCACGACCGAATAGCTGTAGTGGTAGTAGCCACCGCCGTTCGCGCACGAACCCATCGACAGCACCCAGCGCGGCTCGGGCATCTGGTCGTAGACCTTGCGCAGCGCCGGCGCCATCTTGTTGCACAGCGTGCCGGCCACGATCATCAGATCGGACTGGCGCGGGCTGGGACGGAACAACATGCCGAAACGGTCGATGTCGTAACGGGCTGCGCCCGCGTGCATCATTTCCACCGCACAGCATGCAAGGCCGAATGTCATCGGCCAGAGAGATCCGGTCTTCGCCCAGTTCACGACCGAGTCGTAGGTCGTGGTGACGAAGCCTTCTTTGAGAACGCCTTCAATGGCCATGGTGTAGCTTCCTTATTCCCAGTCGAGCGCGCCTTTTTTCCACTCGTAGGCGAAGCCCACGACGAGGATGGCGAGAAAGATCATCATGGCCCAGAAGCCGACGGCACCGATCTCCTTGAGCGCAATGGCCCACGGAAAGAGAAAGGCAATTTCGAGATCGAACAGGATGAAGAGAATCGCGACGAGGTAGTAACGCACGTCGAACTTCATGCGCGCGTCCTCGAAGGCTTCAAAGCCGCACTCGTAGGGAGCGTTCTTCGCGGCGTCGGGCCGGTTGGGCCCGAGGATGTATCCGATGACCTGGGGTGCGACGCCTACGCCGACTCCGACCAGAATGAACAAAAGGACGGGGAGGTAGGAGTCGAGATTCATCGAGGTTTTTCACCGCTTGCCACCGGCAAGAAGAACCCCTGGATGAGGTTTTCTGCCGATGAGATTTGGTGCGGTCGGCGAGACTCGAACTCGCACAGCTTTCGCCACTACCCCCTCAAGATAGCGTGTCTACCAATTTCACCACGACCGCGGTTTTTACTGTTCGGATGGCATGAGGTACCTGAAACAGGCATTTGGCTTTCCGAACAGATTTAGAGTTTACCCTGAAAAGAAGCCTTTTCTCACAGGTGACTCATGAAAACGACTTGATTACTTGCCTGGGATCTGGCCCGCGCCCGAAACCGGGGCAGCAGGTGCCGAAGCAGGCGCGCTGGGAGCCCCTGCACCAGGGATTTCGTTCGCCGCACCGGAGGCCGGCGCAGCAGGTGCGCCGATGGCCGCGCGCTCGAGCAGACTGCCGCCGCTCGCAGGCCGCGCGTGGCTGAAGTAGGCCAGCAACAGCGTGCATGCAAAGAAGACAGCAGCGAGCACTGCGGTGGTGCGCGACAGGAAGTTCGCACTGCCGCTGGCACCGAAGAGGCTGCCGGCGCTGCCGCTGCCGAAGGCAGCACCCATGTCGGCACCCTTGCCGTGCTGGATCAGGATCAGGCCGATCATCACGAGGGCGGACAGCATCTGCACGCCGACGAGAAGGTTGAGGACCACGTTCATTCGTTCTTACTCCTAAGTGATACAGCCGTTGCGCTTCAGCGCGCAGCGGCGGAAATGATCTGCAGAAAGTCGGGGGCCTTGAGCGACGCGCCGCCGATGAGGCCGCCGTCGATGTCGGCCTGCGCCAGCAACTCCGCGGCGTTGGCCGCGTTCATGCTGCCGCCATAAAGAATCTGGATGCCCGCCGCATGCTCGCTGGCTGCGTGATGCAACTGCGCACGCAGCACTGCATGCACCGCCTGCGCCTGCGCCGGCGAGGCCGTCTTGCCCGTGCCGATGGCCCAGACGGGCTCGTACGCCACGACGATCTCGCTGATGCAATGGCCGTTCACATGGATCACCGCGGCCAGCTGGCGCTTGACGACCTCTTCGGTCTGCCCTGCTTCGCGCTGCGCCAGCGTCTCACCCACGCAGACGATCGGCGTGATGCCGTTCGCCAGCGCAGCAGCGGCCTTGGCCGCCACCGCGTCGTCGGTTTCGCCATGGTACTGACGACGCTCGGAGTGACCGACGATCGCATAGCGCACGCCGAAATCCTTCAGCATCGCAGCCGACTGCTCGCCCGTGAACGCACCTTGCGGATGCGCCGAGATGTCCTGCGCACCCAGCGCCAGCGCCGGCGAACCCGCCAGCAGCGATTGCAGCTGCGCGAAGTACGGCGCGGGCGCGCACAGCGCGACATCGCAGGCCGCAGGGCTTTGGGCCAGGCCCTGCTGCAAGGCCTTCACCAGCGCCTCGTTGGCGGCCAGGCCGCCATTCATCTTCCAGTTGCCGGCGATCAGCTTCTTCTTGGTCGTCATCGCGTTTTCTTCTTCACCATGTCAGCACGATCTTGCCGATGTGCTGGTTCGACTCCATCAGCGTGTGAGCCCGGGCTGCGCCGCTGGGCTCGCCCGCTGCCGCAAAGGTGCTGTGGATCACGGGTTTGATCGCACCGCTTTCGAGCAGCGGCCACACCTTCTCGCGCAGCGCCTTGGCAATGGCACCCTTGAACGCCACGGGCCGCGGGCGCAGCGTCGAGCCGGTGATCGTGAGACGCCTGCGCAGCACGAGGCCGGCATTGATCTCGCTCTTCACGCCGCCCTGCACCGCGATGATCACGAGCCGGCCGTCTTCGGCCAGGCACTCGATCTCGCGCGCCACGTAGTCGCCAGCGACCATGTCGAGCACCACGTCCACGCCCTTGCCGCCCGTGAGCTTCTTCGCCTCGTCGACGAAATCGCTCGTGCGGTAATTGATGGCGTGGTCGGCGCCCAGCTTCTTGCAGGCTTCGCACTTGTCGTCGCTGCCGGCCGTGACGATCACGGTGGCACCGAGCGCCTTGGCCACCTGGATTGCCGTGACGCCGATGCCGCTGGAGCCGCCCTGGATCAGCAGCGTCTCGCCCTTTTGCAGGCGGCCGCGCTCGAACACATTGCTCCAGACGGTGAAGAAGGTCTCGGGCAGCGAAGCCGCATCGGCATCGCTCCAGCCCTTGGGCACCGGCAGGCATTGCGCCACAGGCGCCACGCACAGCTCGGCATAGCCGCCGCCCGCGACGAGCGCGCAGACGTGATCGCCGATCTTGAAGCCCGCCTCGGCCAGCGCCGCAGCGTCGCCCGACACGATCTCGCCGGCCACTTCGAGGCCCGGCAGGTCGGACGCACCGGGCGGCACGGGGTAGTGCCCCATGCGCTGCAGCACGTCCGGACGATTGACGCCACTTGCCGCAACGCGGATCAGCAGCTCGCCCGCGCCGGCCACCGGGTCGGGACGCTCCGCGACGCGCAGCACCTCAGGGGCGCCGTACGAAGTGATTTCAATGGCTTTCATGGTCTTTCGGCCTCCAACGCCCGCAGATGGGGCGAAGCTTGCTGTTCAAAAGATAGCAGCGGCGGCCTGGCGCCGCCGCTGCGCCCTTCTTACTCCTGAGGCTCGCGCGGGGCCTGTTGCTGCTCGCCGGCCGGGGCCTGCGGCTGCTCGTTGCGCGGCTGCTGTTGCTGGTCGTTGAAGCGCGGTGCGCGCTCGCCACGATCACCACCACGGTCGCCGCCGCGATCGCCACGGTCCGAACGCTCGCGGCGCTCGCCGCCACGGTCGCCGCGATCACCGCGATCACCGCCACGGTCTTCGCGCGGCGGGCGCTCGCTGTACTCCATGCCGGCCGGACGCTCGGTCAGCGCCTTCATGGACAGCTTGACGCGGCCCTTTTCGTCCGTTTCGAGAACCTTGACCTTGACGATCTGGCCTTCGCTCAGATAGTCGGTCACCTTCTCGACGCGTTCGTGCGCGATCTGGCTGATGTGCAGCAGGCCGTCCTTGCCGGGCAGCAGGTTGATGAGGGCGCCGAAGTCCAGGATCTTGGTGACCGGGCCTTCGTAGACCTTGCCGATTTCGACTTCGGCCGTGATCTGCTCGATGCGCTTCCTGGCCAGCTCGGCCTTTTCGGGATCGGTCGACGCAATGGTGATGAGGCCCGGATCTTCGTCGGAAATGTTGATCGTCGTGCCGGTCTCTTCCTGCAGACCGCGGATGACCGCGCCGCCCTTGCCGATCACGTCGCGGATCTTCTCGGGGTTGATGCGCATCGTGGTCAGGCGCGGTGCGAAGCTGGAGACTTCGGCCTTGGCCTCGCCCATGGCTTCCTGCATCTTGCCCAGGATGTGCATGCGCGCTTCCTTGGCTTGCGCCAACGCGACCTGCATGATTTCCTTGGTGATGCCCTGGATCTTGATGTCCATCTGCAGCGCGGTGATGCCGTTCGTGGTGCCCGCAACCTTGAAGTCCATGTCGCCCAGGTGATCTTCATCGCCCAGGATGTCGGTCAGCACGGCAAAGCGGTTGTCTTCCTTGATCAGGCCCATGGCGATGCCCGCCACGTGCGCCTTCATGGGCACGCCGGCGTCCATCATCGAGAGGCAGCCGCCGCAGACCGAAGCCATCGACGAGGAGCCGTTCGACTCGGTGATTTCCGAGACCACGCGCACGGTGTACGGGAACTCTTCCTTGGTCGGCAGCACGGCGACGAGCGCGCGCTTGGCCAGGCGGCCGTGGCCGATTTCGCGGCGCTTGGTCGAGCCCATGCGGCCCACCTCGCCGGTGGCGAAGGGAGGCATGTTGTAGTGGAACAGGAAGCGGTCTTCGTACTCGCCGGCCAGCGCGTCGATGCGCTGTGCGTCGCGCTCGGTGCCCAGCGTGGTGATGACCAGCGCTTGCGTTTCACCGCGCGTGAACAGGGCCGAACCGTGGGTACGGGGCAGCACGGAGTTGCGGATCTCGATGGGGCGCACGGTGCGCGTGTCGCGCCCGTCGATGCGGGGTTCGCCCGACAGGATCTGGCTGCGCACGATCTTCGATTCGATGGAGAACAGCAGGTCGTTGACCTTGCCCGAATCGAAGGGCTCGCCGCTTTCCTTCAGCGCGCTCATGACGCTGGCGTTGGCTTCGCGCAGGGCTTGCGTGCGAGCTTGCTTGCTGCGGATCTGGTACACGGCGCGCAGCTTTTCTTCGGCCAGGCCCTTGACCTTGGCGACGAAGGCTTCGTCTTCGGCAGGCGCCTGCCAGTCCCACACCGGCTTGCCGGCGTCGCGCACGAGGTCATGGATCGCGTTGATGGCGATGCCGGCCTGTTCGTGGCCGAACACCACGCCGCCGAGCATGATTTCTTCGCTCAGCTGCTGGGCTTCGGACTCGACCATCAGCACGGCGGCTTGCGTGCCGGCGACGACGAGGTCCATCTGCGAATCCTTGCGGGCCGTCTGACCCGGATTCAGCACGTACTGGCCGTTGATGTAGCCCACGCGGGCCGCACCGATCGGGCCGCTGAACGGAATGCCGGAAATCGACAGCGCGGCGCTCACCCCGATCATGGCGGCGATGTCAGCGTCGACTTCGGGGTTGAGCGACACGGTGTGGATGACCACGTGCACTTCGTTCAGGAAGCCTTCGGGGAACAGCGGGCGGATCGGACGGTCGATCAGGCGGCTGGTCAGCGTTTCGTGTTCGCTGGGCTTGGCTTCGCGCTTGAAGAAGCTGCCGGGAATCTTGCCCGCGGCGTAGGTCTTCTCGATGTAGTCGACGGTCAGCGGGAAGAAGTCCTGACCCGGTTTGGCCGACTTGGAGGCGACCACGGTCGCCAGGATCACGGTGCCGTCGATGTCGACGAGCACGGCGCCATTGGCCTGACGGGCGACTTCGCCCGTTTCCATGACGACGGTCTTGTCGCCCCATTGGAACGACTTGGTGACTTTGTTGAAGAGGCTCATGTTTGCTCCTGTTTTGATAGCAGACCACGCAGGATCTGCAAGGGCCGGAGGCTTCTCAGAACACGATGCCATTCCAGTGAAGATCGATTGAACTTCATTGGAATGACACAGCTTCGCTCTGTTTGGGCGCTCCGAAAAGTGGATCGCGAAGTAAAAAACGCCTGAGCTAGCGGACTAACCCAGGCGTTTTTTCATGCGATTCGGTTTACTTGCGCAGACCCAGCTTGGCGATCAGCGCGGTGTAACGTTCAGCGTTCTTCGACTTGAGGTAGTCGAGGAGCTTGCGGCGGCGGCTCACCATGCGCAGCAGACCGCGACGGCCGTGGTGGTCCTTGGCGTGGGTCTTGAAGTGGGGGGTGAGCTCGTTGATGCGGGCGGTCAGCAGTGCGACTTGCACTTCTGGGCTGCCCGTGTCGTTGGCGGCGCGGGCGTTGTCTTTGACGACTTCGGCCTTGATGGAGGCTGCGATCATGATGATTTCCTTGTTCCGGGATGTTTGACTTGCGGTGAGCGCTGGAACTGCCCTCACCGTGCGCCTTGCGGCATGCAAAGCCTCGGGATTATAGCCCGGGCCCGATTGCCCCCGGGCCGCAGGCCATTCGCGGGCTCAGCCCTGGCGCTGCAGCTGCTGTGCCAGCCAGTTGCGCAGGCGCTCCACCCCCGCCACCAGCCGCTGAGGGTCTTTCGACGCGAAGCACCAGCGCAGCCAGCCCTGCGCCTCGGGTGCAAACGCGTTGCCCGGCGCAAGCCCCAGGCCGGCTTCGGCCACCAGCCGCTTTGCCACCTCGAGCGAGTCGCCGAAGCCTTCGAGCCTGAAGAAGGCGTACATGCCGCCCTTGGCCGACGCCACTTGCACACCCGGCACGGCCGCCAGCAGCGGCACCAGCGTGTCGCGGCACAGCTTCAGGTGCGCCACCACGCGCGGCGTGATCTCGCCCGTGTGCTCGATGGCAGTGACGGCGGCACGCTGCGTGAACACACTGGCGCACGAGGTGTTGAACTCGATCAGCTTGCCGATGCCGTCCACCATCGCGGGCGGAAGCACCAGCCAGCCCAGGCGCCAGCCGGTCATCAGGAAGCTCTTCGAGAAGCTGTGCGTCACGACGAGCCGATCGTCCGCTTTCGAGATGTCGAGGAAGCTCGGCGCGCAGCCATTGGCCGTCGGCTCGTAGTAGAGCCGCTCGTACACCTCGTCGGCCAGGATCCAGGTGCCGGTCCGGCGGCAGTGGTCGAGCACGGCCTGCTGCTCGTCGCGCGTCATGGTCCAGCCCGTGGGATTGTTGGGCGCGTTGAGGATCAGCAGCTTCGTCTTCGGCGTGACCGCTGCGCGCAGCGCCGGCAGGTCGAGCGTCCACTGCCCGTTCACCGGTACCAGCGGCAGCGTGCGGACCTGCGCGCCCATGATCGCGGGCTGCGCCGTGAGGTTGGGCCACACCGGCGTGACGGCGACCACCTCGTCGCCCGCATCGACCAGCGCCTGCACCGCGAGCATCAGCGCGCTCACGCCGCCCGAGGTCACGGCGATGCGCGAGGCGTCGACCGCCGGGTGCAGCGCGCTGGTGTAGCGCGCAATGGCCTGGCGCAACTCGGGCAGGCCGAGGTTGTGCGAATAGAAAGTCTCGCCGCGCTGCAGCGACTCGATGGCCGCCTGGCGGATCACCTCGGGCGTGACTTCGTCGCTTTCGCCGAACCAGAACGCCAGCACGTCGTCGCGCCCCATGCCGGCGTTGGCGACTTCGCGGATCTTCGATGCTTCGAGGTTGTGGATGGCTTCACGCATGTCCTGTGTTCCTGGTGTTCGGGGGTTGGGTTACGAAGGTCTCTTCATCTTGCACGACGTCGGCAGCTCGGCGCGCTCGGGCGCGATGGTCTTCACCACGCGAAAGCCGTACCCGGAGCCCTCGACATCGAACTGCACGCCCGGCCTGCCCTGCCGGTCCATCACGCCCACCACGAGCTGCTGCTGGAACTGGTGATCGGTGGCGCGCATGCGGCCGCGCTGGCCGTAGAGGCTCACGTCGGCCTGTTCCAGTGCGCGCGCGAGCGGCACCGCATCGACGCTGCCCGCGCGTTCGACGGCCTGCGCGAGCGCCTCGACCATCAACTGCAGCCGCATGTGCACATAGTCGTCGGCCGGCTTCGGAAAACGTGCGCGAAAGGCGCGATAAAAGGCTTCCGACTGCGGGGTCTGCACGTTCGGCAGCCAGTCGGCCACCGCGATCACGCGGCCGATGCCCGCGTCGCCGATGGCGGCCGGGGCACCCAGCGCATTGCCGTAGAAGGTATAGAAGGTTCCGTTGAAACCCGCCTCGCGCGCGGCCTTCACCAGCAGCGTGAGGTCGTTGCCCCAGTTGCCCGTGACCACGGCCTGCGCGCCGCTGGCGATGATCTTGGTGGCATAGGGCGCGAAGTCCTTCACCTTGCCCATGGGATGCAGTTCGTCGCCGACGATCTCCACGTCGGGACGCTGCGCGCCGAGTTGCCTGCGCGCCTCGCGCAGCACCGCCTGCCCGAAGCTGTAGTCCTGCCCGATCAGGTACACGCGCTGGAGCGCGGCGTCGTCCTTCACCGCGGCCATCAGCGCGGCCACGCGCATGTCGGCATGCGCATCGAAGCGGAAGTGCCAGAAGCTGCAGCGCTCGTTGGTGAGCACCGGATCGACCGCCGCGTAGTTGAGAAAGATCACGCGCCGCGACGGATCGCGCTCGTTGTTCTTGTCGATGGCATCGACCAGCGCCGACGCAGTGGCCGACGAGTTGCCCTGCAGCACGATGCGCGCGCCGTCGTCCATCGCGGCGCGCAGCGCGGAAAGCGCTTCCTCGTTCTGACCCTTGCTGTCGTAGCGGTCGAGTTGCAGGGGCCGCGCACCGCCGGGCAGCTTCACGCCGCCGCGTGCGTTCACCCGCTCCACCGCCCACAGCAGGTTGCGAAATACCGCCTCGCCGGTGTTCGCGAACGGGCCGCTCATGCTTTCGATCAGGGCCAGGCGGATGGGTGCGGGAGGCGACGACGGCGCTGCTTGCGCCAGCGCGGCGAAGGGCCTCGCGCATAGCGCCAGCGCCGCGAATTTCAAGGCCTCGCGGCGCCAAATAAAGGGGGGATTCATTGTCTTGAAACGCGTGCGGCTGCGCCTAGATGAGGTGTCAAGCGGCACTCACGATTGAACGGCCGCGCAGTGTAAGGGACACACATTCCTTGTCCCCATTGTGTTGATTCAGGAGTTCTTCATCATGTTTTTCGCACCCACCATCCGCACCGCCCGCTTCGCTCCCCGCGCCTATGACCGCGCCTTCGAACGCTTCGCCAGCGAAGCCTTCGCCGGCACCGGCCGTTCGCCGCTCGTGGAACAGGACGACACCAGCTGGACCCTGTCGCTCGACGTGCCGGGCCTTGCTCGCGAAGACCTCGTGATCAACATCGAAGGCCCCGTGGTGCGCATCGACAGCAAGGCCGAAGCCAAGCGCCAGTTCAAGGCCGCCTACGAGCTGCCGCTGGACATCGACGTGACCGCGAGCGACGCCAAGCTCGAGAACGGCGTGCTCACGCTCAAGCTCGGCAAGCGCGTTCCGGTGAGCACGGCCGCGCAGTTGCAAATCAACTAGTTCGGCCCAAGCCCACAAGAAGAAAGTGTCACCAAAGGTTCACTTTGACTTTGAACATGCTCCCTATCCACAATAGGGCCGCATAACGTCACATCATGTGACGTTTTCTTAGTACTTTCTTCTTCGTGGGCGTCTCGTAAACGCATCGAGTTCCATGACGGTGCGGGTCGGGTGCCCCCTCACGGCACCATGCAAACACATCTCCAACCCGCCAGTCCCGACGAACAGTCAGACACGCTCCTGATCTTCCTGCCGGGTGCGTACCTCAAGCCCGACGAGTTCGAGCGAGAGGGATTCATCGCCGCAGTGCGCGAACGCCACCTGGCAGCCGATGCGTTGCTGGTCGATGCGGACGTCTCCTACTACTACGAGCAGACCCTGAGCGACCGCCTGCACGCCGATGTCATCGAGCCGCAGCGCGCCAAGGGCTACAAGTCGATCTGGCTCGTGGGCATTTCCATCGGCGGCTTCGGCGCCTTGATCCACGAGCTGGCGCGCCCGGGCTCCGTGGACGGCATCGTGGCCCTGGCGCCCTACCTCGGGCGGCGCGTGCTCGGCGCGGAGATCAAGAAGGCCGGCGGCCTGCGCACATGGCAGGCCCCGACCGGCCCGCAGCCCGACGAGGAACCCGACCGCAAGTTGTGGCCCTTCTTCCAGCAGTACCTGCAGGACCAGACCTCGAAGGACCTGCCGCCGCTCTACCTGGGGTTCGGTCTCGAAGACCGCTTCGTCAACAACCACAGGCTGCTGGCCGACGCCCTGCCGTCGGGACGGGTGTTCACCACCGAAGGCGGCCACGACTGGCCGCAATGGCGCCAGCTCTGGCGCAACATGCTCGACGTGCTGCCGCTGCCGTCGATCGGCCGAGCACGTCAACCGGTTACGCAGTCTCTGGCAGCGTCGCCTCGGGCGACAGCGACGCCATGGGCCATCGCGGCTTGACGTCGAACGCGTAGCGCTCGCTGGCCTGCGACAGGCCGGATTGCAGGCGCATCGCGGCAGCCATGGCGATCATGGCGCCGTTGTCGGTGCACAGGTGCAGCTCGGGGTAGTGCACGCGCACCCGGCGCTTGGCGCAGGCGGCATTCAGTTGCTCGCGCAGATTCGTGTTGGCCCCCACCCCACCCGCCACCACCAGGCGTTTCAGGCCGGTCTGGTCGAGCGCGGCGAGCGATTTCTTCAACAGCACCTCGACGATGGCCGCCTGCGTGGACGCCGCCAGGTCGGCCTTGTTCGCCTCCAGCGTGTCGCCGAGCTTCTTGGCCTGCGTGAGCACGGCGGTCTTCAGGCCGGCGAACGAGAAGTCGAGGTCGCCGCTGTGCAGCAGCGGGCGCGGCAGCTTGAAGGCCGTGGCATTGCCGCCCTCGGCCAGCTTCGCGAGCCACGGGCCGCCGGGGTACGGCAGGCCCATGAGCTTGGCGCTCTTGTCGAAGGCCTCGCCGGCCGCATCGTCGATGGTCTCGCCGAGCAGCGCGTAGCGGCCCACGCCGTCCACCCGCATCAGCTGCGTGTGGCCGCCCGACACCAGCAGCGCGACGAACGGAAACTCCGGCGGATCGGCGCTCAGGAACGGCGACAGCAGGTGCCCTTCGAGGTGATGCACGCCCAGCACCGGCTTGCCCAGCGCCACGCCCAGCGCGCAAGCCACGCCGGCACCCACGAGCAGCGCGCCCGCCAGGCCCGGGCCGCGCGTGTACGCCACCACGTCGATGTCGGCGAGCGAACGGCCGGCCTCGGCCATGACGGCTTCGGTCAGCGGCAACACGCGACGGATGTGGTCGCGGCTGGCCAGTTCGGGCACCACGCCGCCGTAGGCCTGGTGCATGGCGATCTGGCTGTGCAGCGCGTGCGAAAGCAGCACCGGCAGCGCGTCGCCGTGCGACTCGACCAGCGCCACGCCGGTTTCATCGCAGGATGATTCGATTCCCAACAAGAGCATGCCGCCGAGTGTAGGTGGCGCCTGCCGCGCCCGTCCCGCGAAGGGACAAGCGCGCGCCGGAGGCACGGATGTTGCAATACTTGAAACGACCCTGCGCATTCCCCGCGCCCCACCATGAAATCCGGACTGAGCTTCCTCATCGCGGCACGCCGCTGCGAAATCGACGAACTGGACCAGCTCGCCCGCACCAGCGAGCTGGTGAGCGTGATCGGCCGCCTGGTGCACGCGCTGCAGCGCGAGCGCGGCATGTCGAACATCTTCCTCGCCACCCGCGGCGCCCGCTTCGCGGAACAACGCGGCCCGCAGATCGCCGAATGCCTGGCGCTCGAGCAGGCGGTGCGCGCCGGCTTCGACCAGTTGGCAACCGAGGACCACCGCGGCGTGGGCGCGGGCAACGGCGCGCGACTGTTCAGCCGCATCGCCTTCGTGCTGCCGGGACTGGACGCACTGCCCGCCTTGCGCCGCCGCATCGACGCACTGGAACTCAAGCCGGCACAGGCGGTCGCCGCCTTCGCCAAGCTGGTCGCCGGCCTGTTGTCGGTCGTGTTCGAAGCGGCCGACGGCGCCGCCGACCCCGAGATCTCGCGCCTGCTTGTCGCAATGTTCAACTTCATGCAGGGCAAGGAGTTCGCCGGCCAGGAGCGCGCTTTCGGGGCCGCCGCGCTCGCGCTGGGCCGCAGCGACGAGGCGCAGCGCCTGCAATGGCTGCACCTGATCGAGTCGCAGGAGCGTTGCTTCCAGGTCTTCACCGACTTTTCGGGCGACACCGTGCTCGCGCTGTGGCGCGACAGCCAGCCTGACGCCATGCTGGCCGAGCTGGAGCGCATGCGGCGGCGCGGCGCCTCCCCCGCCCAGGCCGACGCCCCGCTGAGCCAGGCCTGGTTCGACTGCTGCACCCGCCGCATCGACGCCATGAAGACGGTGGAAGACCGCCTGGCCGCCGACCTGCGCGCGCTGTGCGAGCACAAGACCGCGCAGGCGCGCCACGAGCTGCAGGAGTACCAGCAAGTGCTCGACACGCTGGCCCCGCAGGCCGGCGCGCTGTTCTTCGACGATGCCGACGCCCAGGCCGCCGCGCCCGCGCAGTTCGGCAGGCACCTGGAGCGCTCGGTGGTCGACATGGTCCGCGAGCAGTCGCTGCGCCTGCAGGCCATGAGCGACGAGCTCGAGACCGTGCGCGCCTCGCTCAACGAACGCAAGGTCGTCGAGCGTGCCAAGGGCCTGCTGATGGCGCACCGCCGCCTCAGCGAAGAAGACGCGCACAAGATGCTGCGCCAGACCGCCATGAACCAGAACCGGCGGCTGGTGGACGTGGCCGAGTCGATGCTGGCCATGGCCGACTACCTGCCCGTGGTCGACCGCGCGCCACCGCGCTGAAACGCAAAGGGCAAAGGTTTCAACTTGGTGCAGCGCACAACAAACGTGCCCGCGCCGCTTTCATAGGCCAATACGGCGTTTGCCCTCGTCGACAGGCCGCGTCACGCTTCTTTATTGATAGCAAGCCGGTGGCCTGACCAGCTGGCACAGTGTTTGCGTGTAAGCATGCCTAGAGACCCCCCAATGGGTCTTCAGGCAGGCGGCACCCAACGGCGGGTGCTTCTCACCTGACCGGACAAAGGCGTCCGCATCCCGCAAGGGCTCGTTCTCGAGCAGCCCCTGCGCGGTGCGGACGCCTTTTTTCGTTTCCGTTTTGGTTTCGTCTTTTCTGTTTGTTCGTCTTCCACCGGAGCCCCGCCCCATGACCGATCTGCTCAAAACCCGCCTCAGCCGACGCCGCGTATTGCAAGCCGCCGCGATCGGCGCCGTGGGCATCGACCCCGCCCTGCGCTCGGCCGTCTGGGCCGCGGGCTCGGACAAGCCCGAGAAGGAAGAAGTGAAGATCGGCTTCATTCCGCTGACCGACTGCGCCAGCGTGGTCATGGCCTCGGTGCTGGGCATCGACAAGAAGTACGGCGTGAAGATCGTCCCCAGCAAGGAAGCCAGCTGGGCCGGCGTGCGCGACAAGCTGGTCAACGGCGAGCTCGACTTCGCCCATGTGCTCTACGGCCTCGTCTACGGCGTGCACGTGGGCGCCGGCGGCCCGAAGAAGGACATGGCCGTGCTCATGACCCTGAACAACAACGGCCAGGCCATCACGCTGTCGAAGAAGCTGGCAGACAAGGGGGCCGTCGATGCCGCCTCGCTGGCCAAGCTCATCGCCACCGAGAAGCGCGAATACACCTTCGCCCAGACCTTCCCCACCGGCACCCACGCCATGTGGCTGTACTACTGGCTCGCCTCGGCCGGCATCGATCCGTTCAAGGACGTGAAGAACATCACCGTGCCGCCGCCGCAGATGGTCGCCAACATGCGCATCGGCAACATGGACGGCTACTGCGTGGGCGAGCCCTGGGGCCAGCGCGCGATCATGGACGGCATCGGCATCACGGCCATCACCACGCAGGACATCTGGAAGGACCACCCCGAGAAGGTGCTGGGCACCACCGGCGACTTCGTCAAGAAGTACCCCAACACCGCGCGCGCCGTGACCGCGGCCATCCTGGAGGCCGGCAAGTGGATCGACGCCGGCCTGCAGAACAAGAACAAGATGGCCGAGACCATCGCCGACAAGAGCTACGTCAACACCAGCGTGGACGCCATCAACCAGCGCATCCTGGGCCGCTACACCAACGGCCTGGGCAAGAGCTGGGACGACCCCAACCACATGAAGTTCTACAACGACGGCGCCGTGAACTTCCCCTACCTGTCGGACGGCATGTGGTTCCTCACCCAGCACAAGCGCTGGGGCCTGCTGAAGGAACACCCCGACTACCTGAAGGTGGCCACCGAGATCAACCGCATTGACATCTACAAGCAGGCGGCCGCCGCCACGCAGACGCCGGTGCCCAAGGACGCGATGCGCACCAGCAAGCTGTTCGACGGCACGGTGTGGGACGGCAAGGATCCGAAGAAGTACGCCGAGTCTTTCAAGCTGCATGCCTGAGGAGAACAACATGGTCAGCGCCGTCTTTCATTCGCCCCTCGATGCGTCTCTCCCCCTGCCGCCCGCGCCAGCGCGTGCGGCGGAGGCCCCTCAACCTGCGGCCGCCCCCACGGTGCAGGGAGAGCCAAGGCAACGCACGCCCCTGGACCTGCGCGCCTTCTGGATGCACGTGCTGCCGCCGCTCGCGGGCTTCGGCCTGCTGCTGCTGGTGTGGGAACTCATTGCCGTGAACAGCACCACCGGCTTTCCCACGCCGCTGGCGGTGTGGCACCAGGCCGTGACCGTGTTCAGCGACCCGTTCTACAGCAAGGGCCCCAACGACCAAGGCGTGGGCTGGAACGTGCTCTCGTCGCTGCAGCGCGTGGCGCTGGGCTTCGGCCTGGCGGCGCTGGTGGGCATTCCGGCGGGCTTCGCCATCGGGCGCTTCGAGTTCCTCGCGCGCATGTTCAACCCGCTCATCAGCCTGCTGCGCCCGGTGTCCCCGCTGGCCTGGCTGCCCATCGGCCTGCTGGTGTTCAAGGGCGCCAACCCGGCGGCCATCTGGACCATCTTCATCTGCTCGATCTGGCCGATGGTCATCAACACCGCCGTGGGCGTGCAGCGCGTGCCTTCCGACTACATGAACGTGGCCAAGGTGCTGAACCTGAGCGAATGGAAGATCCTCACCAAGATTTTGTTCCCCGCCGTGCTGCCCTACATGCTGACCGGCGTGCGGCTGGCCGTGGGCACCGCCTGGCTGGTGATCGTGGCGGCCGAGATGCTCACGGGCGGCGTGGGCATCGGCTTCTGGGTGTGGGACGAGTGGAACAACCTCAACGTCGCCAACATCATCATCGCGATCTTCGTGATCGGCATCGTCGGTCTGGTGCTGGAGTTCGCGCTCATCAAGCTGGCCACGGCCTTCACGTTCGAAGAGGTGAAGTCATGAGCCGCACGGCCGCTCCGAAGGCAAATACCGCAGCGCTGCTGCGCGGAGGTTCCCAATGAACGACGACAGCAAGTACATCGAGATCCACGACGTCGAGCAGGCGTTCAAGACGCCCAAGGGCCGCTTCGTGGCGCTGCGCGACGTGAACCTGAACGTGGCCAAGGGCGAGTTCATCACGCTCATCGGCCACTCGGGCTGCGGCAAGTCGACGCTGCTGAACCTGATCGCCGGGCTCACCACGCCCACCCAGGGCGTGCTGCTGTGCGCCAACAGGGAAATCAAGGGCCCCGGCCCCGAGCGTGCGGTGGTGTTCCAGAACCACTCGCTGCTGCCCTGGCTCACCTGCTTCGAGAACGTGTACCTGGCTGTCGAACGCGTGTTCGCGGCCACCGAGGGCAAGGCGCAGCTGCGCGAACGCACCGATGCGGCGCTGGCGCTGGTGGGCCTCACGCCCGCCGCGCAGAAGCGGCCCGGCGAAATTTCGGGCGGCATGAAGCAGCGCGTGGGGATTGCGCGCGCGCTGTCGATGGAGCCCAAGGTGCTGCTGATGGACGAGCCCTTCGGCGCGCTCGACGCGCTCACCCGCGCCAAGCTGCAGGACGAGCTGCTCGCCATCGTGCAGAAGACGCACAGCACGGTGGTCATGGTGACGCACGACGTCGACGAGGCCGTGCTGCTGAGCGACCGCATCGTGATGCTCACCAACGGCCCGGCCGCCACCATCGGCGATGTGCTGACGGTGGACATTGCGCGCCCGCGCAACCGCGTGGCGCTGGCCGAAGACCCCGCCTATGTGCATGCCCGCAAGGCCGTCATCGATTTCCTCTACACGCGCCAGGCGCATGTGGAAAAAACGGCCGCCTGAGGCAGCTTTCGCAGGAGTACAACACCATGGACATGCGTGTGAAAAAACAGAAGCTCGTGATGGTCGGCAACGGCATGGCCGGCGTGCGCACCATCGAGGAACTGCTCAAGGTAGAGCCCGACCTGTACGACATCACGGTGTTCGGCGCGGAGCCGCACCCCAACTACAACCGCATCCTGCTGTCGCCCGTGCTGGCCGGCGAACAGACGGTGGACGAGATCATCCTCAACCCCTGGGCCTGGTACGAGGAGAACGGCATCACGCTGCACGCCGGCAAGAAGGTGGCGAGCGTCGACCGTGTCAAGCGCGTCGTGCGCGCCGAGGACGGCACCGAGGCCGCCTACGACCGCCTGCTGCTGTGCACCGGCTCCAACCCCTTCATGCTGCCCGTGCCGGGCGCCAGGCTCGAAGGCGTCATTGCCTACCGAGACATCGCCGACACCAACCTCATGATCGAGACCGCGAAGACGCACAAGCACGCGGTCGTCATCGGCGGCGGGCTGCTCGGGCTCGAAGCGGCCAACGGCCTCATGAAGCGCGGCATGCAGGTCACGGTGGTTCACGTCATGCCCTGGCTCATGGAGCGCCAGCTCGACGAGGTGGCGGGCAAGCTGCTGCAGAAGTCGCTGGAAGACCGCGGCATGAAGTTCCTGATCGGCGCGCAGACGCAGGCGCTGGTCGGTGACGCCGACGACGGCAAGGCCGGCCGGGTCACATCCATCCGCTTCAAGGACGGCCTCGAAGTGCCGACCGACCTCGTGGTCATGGCCGTGGGCATCCGCCCCAACACCGCACTGGCAGAGAGCATGCGCCTGCACGTCAACCGCGGCATCGTGGTGACGGACACCATGCAGACGGTGACCGACGCGCGCATCTACTCGGTGGGCGAATGCGCGGCGCACCGCGGCATTGCCTACGGGCTGGTGGCACCGCTGTTCGAGCAGGCGAAGGTGGCGGCCAACCACCTCGCGATGTTCGGCATCGGCCGCTACATGGGCTCGCTCACCTCCACCAAGCTCAAGGTTACGGGCATCGACCTGTTCAGCGCGGGCGACTTCCAGGGCGGCGAAGGCACCGAGGAAATCGTCATGAGCGACCCCTTCGGCGGCGTGTACAAGAAGCTGGTGATCAAGGACGACAAGCTCGTGGGCGCCTGCCTGTACGGCGACACGGTGGACGGCAGCTGGTACTTCAAGCTGCTGCGCGACGGGCGCAGCGTGCACGACATCCGCGACAAGCTGATGTTCGGGGAATCGAACATCGGCGACACCGGCCACGAAGGCCACAGCAAGGCCGCGAGCATGCCCGACGACGCCGAAGTGTGCGGCTGCAACGGCGTGAGCAAGGGCACGATCTGCAAGGCCATCAAGGACAAGGGCCTGTTCACGCTCGACGAGGTGAAGAAGCACACCAAGGCCAGCGCGAGCTGCGGCTCCTGCACCGGGCTGGTCGAGCAGATCCTGATGTTCACGGCCGGCGGCGACTACTCGGCCACGCCGAAGAAAAAGGCCGTGTGCGGCTGCACCGATGCGAGCCACCAGGACGTGCGCGACGCCATTCGCAAGGAGCACTACCTCACGCACGACGAGGTGTACCGCAACCTCGGCTGGCGCACGCCCAACGGCTGCGCCACCTGCCGCCCTGCGGTCAACTACTACCTGATCAGCACCTGGCCTAAGGAGGCGAAGGACGATCCGCAGAGCCGCTTCGTCAACGAGCGCAGCCATGCCAACATCCAGAAGGACGGCAGCTACTCGGTCATTCCGCGCATGTGGGGCGGCCACACCACGCCCGACGAACTGCGCCGCATCGCCGACGCGGCCGACAAGTACAAGATTCCGACCGTCAAGGTCACGGGCGGACAGCGCATCGACCTGCTGGGCGTGAAGAAGGAAGACCTGGAGGGCGTGTGGAAGGACATCGGCATGCCCAGCGGCTTTGCCTACGCCAAGTCGCTGCGCACGGTGAAGACCTGCGTGGGCAGCGAGTGGTGCCGCTTCGGCACGCAGGACTCCACCCAGATGGGCAAGGACCTGGAGCGCGCGCTGTGGGCCATGTACGCGCCGCACAAGGTCAAGCTGGCCGTGTCGGGGTGCCCGCGCAACTGCGCGGAATCGGGCATCAAGGACGTGGGCGTGATCGGTGTCGACTCGGGCTGGGAGCTGTACGTGGGCGGCAACGGCGGCATCAAGACCGAGGTGGCGCAGTTCCTCGTCAAGGTGAAGACCAGCGAGGAGGTGATGGAGTACGCAGGCTCCTTCCTGCAGCTGTACCGCGAGGAAGGCTGGTACCTGGAGCGCACGGTGCACTACATCGCCCGCGTGGGCCTGGACTACGTGAAGAAGAAGATCCTGGAAGATGCCGAAGGCCGCAAGGCGCTGTGGGAGCGGTTGCAGTTCGCGCTCGACGGCGAGCCCGACCCGTGGTTCGAATCGGCGCAGGCCTCGGTGGACGTGCGGCAGTTCGCGCCGCTGGCTGTCGCCGACAACGCCGCGCAGCCGGCGTGAAGGGAAACGCCATGAGCGATTGGAAAGTCATCTGCCGCATCGACGACATCCCCGTGCTCGGCGCGCGCCGCGTGACGCGGCCCGCGGGCGTGGACGTCGCGGTGTTCCGCAACGCGGACAACCAGGTGTTCGCGCTGCTCGACCGCTGCCCGCACAAGGGCGGCCCGCTGAGCCAGGGCATCGTGTTCGGCACCAGCGTGGCCTGCCCGCTGCACAACTGGGCCATCGGGCTGGACGACGGCTGCGCCAAGTCGCCCGACGAAGGTTGCACGCCGAAGTTCGCGGTGAAGCTCGAAGACGGCGTGGTGCATCTGGATGCGGTCGAACTGGCGACGCATGCCACCGACCTGCCGCGCCCGGTCGCCGGCCCGAAGCCTTTCGCGGTCTTGTCCCCTCTCCTCCACGCCAGCGGTGGAGAGGGCTAGGGTGAGGGCCGCGGCGTGAACACGAACAACAGCATGTCCATGGAACAAGCCGCGAGCCCCCACCCCAACCCTCCCCCGGAAGGGGAGGGAGCAAGAAAGGAGACCCGCTCCACCTGCCCCTACTGCGGCGTCGGCTGCGGCGTCATCATCGAATCGCACGGTGCCGAGATCACCGGCGTGCGCGGCGACCCCGACCACCCGGCCAACTTCGGCCGCCTGTGCACCAAGGGCTCGACGCTGCACCTCACGGCCAGCGCCACGGTCACGCGCCAGACGCGGCTGCTGCAGCCGCTGCAGCGCCTGGCACGCGACGAAGCGCCTACGGCGGTGCCGTGGCACACCGCGCTGGACAACGCAGCTGGCAAGTTCGCGCAGGTGATACGCGACCATGGCCCCGACGCGGTCGGGTTCTACGTGTCGGGCCAACTGCTCACCGAGGACTACTACGTCTTCAACAAGCTCGCCAAGGGCCTGGTGGGCACCAACAACATCGACACCAACTCGCGCCTGTGCATGAGCAGCGCGGTGGCCGGCTACAAGCAGACGCTGGGCGCCGACGCGCCGCCGGCCTGCTACGACGACCTGAAGCACGCCGACTGCCTGTTCATCGTGGGCAGCAACACGGCGTGGGCGCATCCCATCCTGTTTCGCCGCATCGAGGACGCGAAGGCCGCGAACCCGGCGCTGAAGATCGTGGTGGCCGACCCGCGCCGCACCGACACGGTCGAGATTGCCGACCTGTTCCTGCCGATCCAGCCCGGCACCGACGTCATGCTGTTCAACGGCATGCTGCACCTGATGCTGTGGGAAGGCTGGACCGACGCGGCGTACATCGCGGCCCACACCGGCGGCTTCGACGCGCTGAAGGCCACGGTGCGCGAATGCACGCCGGACAAGGTGGCGCAGGTGTGCGGCATCCCGAAGGAAGACCTGTTCGAGGCCGCGCGCCTCTTCGCGACCTCGCCAGCCACGCTGAGCCTGTACTGCCAGGGCCTGAACCAATCTTCGAGCGGCACGGCGAAGAACGCGGCGCTCATCAACCTGCACCTGGCCACCGCGCAGATCGGCAAACCCGGCGCCGGACCGTTCTCGCTGACCGGCCAGCCCAATGCGATGGGCGGCCGCGAAGTCGGCGGCCTGGCCAACCTGCTGAGCGCGCACCGCGACCTGGCGAACCCGGCGCACCGCGCGGAAGTGGCCGCGCTGTGGGGCGTGCCTTCGGTGCCGGAGAAGCCGGGCAAGACCGCCATCGAGATGTTCCAGGCCGCGGCCGACGGCGAGATCCGCGCCCTGTGGATCGCCTGTACCAACCCCGCCCAGTCGATGCCCGACCAGGCCACGGTGCGCCGTGCGCTGGAGCGCGCCGAATTCGTCGTGGTGCAGGAGGCCTTCGCCACCACTGCCACCTGCGCCTTCGCAGACCTGCTGCTGCCCGCCACCACCTGGGGCGAAAAGGAAGGCACCGTGACCAACAGCGAGCGCCGCATCTCGCGCGTGCGAGCCGCGGTGCCGGCGCCGGGCGAGGCGCGCAACGACTGGTCGATCGCGGTGGCCTTCGCGCACCGGCTCGAACGGCAACTGGGCCGCAGCTTCACGCTGTTTCCGTACGACACGGCCGAATCGGTGTGGAACGAGCACCGCGAATCGACGCGCGGGCGCGACCTGGACATCACCGGACTGAGCTATGCGATGCTGGAGACCGCCGGCCCGCAGCAATGGCCGCTGAAGGAAGGCGAAAGCACCGGCCGCGTGCGCCTGTACGAAGACGGCGTGTTCCCCACGCCCGACGGGCGCGCACGTTTCGTCGACACCGTCTACAAGCCGGTGGCCGAGGCCCGCGAGGCGCGCTACCCCTTCTCGCTGAACACCGGCCGGCTGCGCGACCAGTGGCACGGCATGAGCCGCACCGGCACGGCCGGCCGGCTGTTCGGGCACGTGTCGGAACCGATGGTGCAGATGCATGCGCAGGACATGGCGCGCCGGCAGATCCAGGAAGGCGACCTGGTGCACCTCGCGTCGAAGCGCGGCGCGATCGTCCTGCCGGCGCGCGCCAGCGCCGAGGTAGGCATGAGCCAGGCCTTCGTCGCGATGCACTGGGGCGAGGAATACCTGAGCGGCTGCTCGTCGACCGGCGAGCGGCTCGCGGGCATCAATGCGCTGACCACGCCGGCCTTCTGCCCCACTTCGAAGCAGCCCGAGCTGAAGCACACGCCGGTGAAGATCCTGAAGGCCGAGCTGCCCTGGTCGCTGCTGGCCATGGCCTGGCTGCCCGCCGACGAAGCGCTGACCGCGCACCGAGCTCTGCAGCCCTTGATGGCCATGTTTCCGTTCGCGACCTGCGTGCCGTTCGCGGGGAACACGCAGGGCCAGGAACGCAGCGGCCTGCTGTTTCGCGCCGCCGCGCACGACGCGCCCGACGAGGCGCTGGTCGAGCAGATCGAAGCTCTGCTCGGCCTGCGGACCGCCGACACCCTGCGCTACGCCGACCGCCGCCGTGGCCAGCGCCGCTCGGCCCGGCTGGTGCGCCGCCCTGACGGCAGCGCGGGCCTCGACGCCTTCCTGCTGGGCGGCGACACCAGCGCCGAGGCCTGGATCGCCACGCTGCTGCGCGAGGAGATGCCGGCGCAGACCTACGGCCGCCTGCTGCTGTCGCCGGGCGCACGCGCGCCGGTGGCGGTGCAGTCGCGCGGCAAGACGGTGTGCACCTGTTTCAACGTGGCGGACGTGGCGATCCAGACCGAACTGGGGCGTTGCAGCGGCACGGCGGACGAACGGCTGGCCAAGCTGCAGGGGGCGCTGAAGTGCGGCACGAACTGCGGGTCGTGCATTCCGGAGCTCAAGCGGATGGTGCGGGCGACGGCGGTCGAGGCGGAGGCGGTGGCGCCATGACTCCGCGCATGGCTCCTTCCCCCAGCGGGGGAAGGAGAAAAACCGGTGCATAAGCCAACTCACATTCCGGCATAAGCCTTGCAGGACAATCGCCCCACCCATGGGAATCAGTCAATACATCAAGGAAATCGGCCGCGGCGCGCGAGGCGCCAGGCCGCTCACACGCGAACAGGCCACCGACCTGTTCGGCCAGGTGCTGGACGGCAGCGTCACCGACCTCGAAATCGGCGGCTTCTGCCTGGCCATGCGCATCAAGGGCGAAACGCCCGAAGAAATGGCCGGCTTTCTGGACGCCACCCACGCCAGGCTCCACCGCATTCCGGCCGGCGACCGTCCGCTGGTGGTGCTGCCCAGCTACAACGGCGCGCGCAAGCTGCCCGTGCTCACGCCCCTGCTGGCGCTGCTGCTGGCCCGCGAAGGCCTGCCGGTGCTGGTGCACGGCAGCGCGAGCGAAACCTCGCGCGTGCTGGCGTCGAACGTGCTCGCGGCGATGGACATTGCGCCGCTGACGGCCGTTCGCCCCATCGCCAACGGCGAGGCCGCCTTCGCACCCACCGAACTGCTCAACCCCGCGCTCAAGCGCCTGCTCGACGTGCGCCGCGTGGTTGGCCTGCGCAACCCGGGCCACAGCGTGGTCAAGCTCATGCAGCCCGGCGCCGGCCCCTGCGTGGTGGTCGCCAGCTACACGCACCCCGAATACGCGCGCACCATGGGCGAGACCTTCGAGCTCACGCGCCAGACCGCCCTGCTCTCGCGCGGCCTCGAAGGCGAGGTGGTGTCCGACCCCCGCCGCACCGCGCAGATCGACGGCTTCGTGCGCGGCGTGCGCACCGAGCTGCAGGCCCAGCAGCCGGGCACCACCAGCGAAGTGCCGGGCCTGCCGACGGAAATCGACGTGGCCACCACGGCCGAATACACGCGACGCGTGCTGGCCGGCGAGCTGCCCGTGCCGGCGGCGATCGCGACGCAGGTCAGGCACATCACGCAACTGGCATCCCACGCATGAACAACAACGCCACCCCCACCCCTTCTTCCCTCATCGCCGGGCGTTGCACGCTGGTGGGCGCCGGCCCGGGCGACCCGGAGCTGCTGACGGTCAAGGCGGTGAAGGCGATCCAGGCCGCCACGGTGCTGCTGGTGGACGACCTCGTGAACGACGAGATCCTGGCCTATGCCCGCCCCGGCGCGCGCATCGTGCACGTGGGCAAGCGCGGCGGCTGCAAGAGCACGCCGCAGGCCTTCATCGAGCGGCTGATGATCACCGCGGTGCACGAAGGCGAGACCGTGGTGCGGCTCAAGGGCGGTGACCCCTTCATCTTCGGGCGCGGCGGCGAAGAGGTGGCGCACCTGCGCGAAGCCGGTATCCAATGCGCCGTGGTCAACGGCATCACCGCGGGCCTGGCCGCCGTGACCTCGCTGGGCGTGCCGCTCACGCACCGCGACCATGCGCAGGGCGTGGTGTTCGTCACCGGCCACGCCAAGACCGGTGCGGGCGCGGCCGAAGACCCGACCGACTGGCGCGCACTGGCCGCCACGGCGTACAACGCGCGCCTGACGCTGGTGATCTACATGGGCGTGGCGGGTGCCGGGCACATCGAGCGCGAACTGCTGCAAGGCCTGCCGGGCGACACGCCGGTGGCCGTCATCCAGCACGCGAGCCTGCCGCACCAGCGGCACATCGCGACCACGCTGGACAAGCTGCAGAGCGGCATCGCCGAGGCCGGCCTCGCGAGCCCTGCGGTGATCGTGGTGGGCGACGTGCTGCGCGGCCTGGCCGCGGCGCAGTTGCCGGTGGACGCGGACAAGTTCGGCACCTGATCCCGCGGCGGCAGCCCGCCGGGCCGGACTAGCGCAACCTGCACGCGCCGGTCTGTACGCCGTTCGGCCCCCTGGCGGCCCCGGCCTGCACCCCGGTTTGGTGCGGCGTGGCATGGATCCTGCTCGGTCCTCGGCAATGAATGCCGTCGCCACGCCAGTCCCCGCCGCCGTCGAAATCGTCGCGCTCACCAAGCGCTATGCCGCCGGCACGCCGGCCGCCGTCGACCAGATCGACCTGCGCATCGCCAGCGGCAGCTACTGCTGCCTGCTGGGCCCCTCGGGCTGCGGCAAGAGCACCACGCTGCGCATGATCGCGGGGCACGAGTCGGTCACCAGCGGCGACATCCTTCTGGACAACCGGAACATCACCAACCTGCCCGCAGCCGCACGCGGCACGGCCATGATGTTCCAGAGCTTCGCCCTGTTTCCCCACCTGTCGGCCACCGACAACGTGGCCTTCAGCCTCAAGATGAAAGGCGTCGGCAAGGCCGAGCGCCAGAAACGCGCGCACGACCTGCTCGAACGCGTGGCCATGGGCCACCTGGCCGAGCGCAAGCCCGGCGAGCTTTCCGGTGGCCAGCAACAGCGCGTGGCGCTGGCGCGGGCGCTCATCACCGAGCCGCGCGTGCTGCTGCTGGACGAACCGCTGTCCGCGCTCGACCCCTTCCTGCGCATCCAGATGCGCGCCGAACTGCGGCGCTGGCAGAAGGAACTGGGCCTGACCTTCGTGCACGTCACCCACTCGCAGGAAGAAGCAATGGCGCTGGCCGACACCATGGTGGTCATGAACCACGGCGTGATCGAGCAGGTCGGAGCGCCGCACGCCATCTACAACCACCCGGCCAGCGAGTTCGTGGCGCGCTTCATGGGCGGGCACAACGTGTTCGACACGCCCGCCGGCCCCATCGCCGTGCGCAACGACCACATGCGGATTGCCGCGTCGGACAGCGGCGCCACCGGCGGCCTGGCCGCCACGGTGACCGACGTCGAGTACCAGGGCACCTATGTGCTGCTCGGCCTGGCGCTGCAGGCGGCCGCGCCGGGACGCCAGAACGTGTCGGTCCTGCTGGGCGAAGCCGCCTTCCTGGCGAGCCCGATCGCACAGGGCGAGACGGTGCGCCTGTCATGGGCCGACGGTGATGCCCGCACGCTCGGCCCCGGCGTCAGGCCGCCGGGCGAGCGTGCACCGGCGCCGCCCCAGACCGGCGCCCTGCGCGACGACAACGCCGCGATCGCCATGACCCTGTAGGCAGGCCGCTGCCCACCCAGTCCCCCCTTTTTTCCGCGTCCCTTTCCACTTGTCATTCACGGAGACTCAGCCATGACCGAACCCATCGACTCGTCCGCCGGCGTCAAGCGCCGCACGCTGCTGCAAGGCACCGCCGGCATCCTTGCCACGGGCATCGCGCCCTTCGTGCATGCGCAGGAAAAAGTCGTGCTGCGCTACCTGGGCACCGCGGTGAACCAGGACAAGGCCATTGCCGAAAAATTCAAGGCCGACACCGGCATCGAGATCCAGTACGTGGCCGTGACCACCGACGACGTGACCAAGCGCGCCGTGACCGCGCCCAACAGCTTCGACCTGATCGACACCGAGTTCTTCTCGCTCAAGAAGATCGTGCCCACCGGCAACCTGAAGGGCATCGACACCAAGCGCGTGAAGAACGCCGACAAGATCACCTCGCTGTTCACCAAGGGCGAAGTCGCCGGCAAGAAGGTCGGCAGCCAGGGCACGGCGCCGGTCAAGGTGATTTATCTGGAGGGCGAGAAGAGCAAGGTCTTCGCCAAGTCGGCCACGCAGTTCATGTCGCTGATTCCGACCACCTACAACGCCGACACGCTGGGCATTCGCCCCGACCTGATCAAGCGCCCGATCTCCTCGTGGGCCGAGCTGCTGAACCCCGAGTTCAAGGGCAAGACGGCGATCCTGAACATTCCGTCCATCGGCATCATGGACGCCGCGATGGTGGTGGAGGCCAAGGGTATCCGCAAGTACGCCGACAAGGGCAACATGACCAAGGCCGAGATCGACCTGACGATCAAGACCCTGATCGAGGCCAAGAAGGCCGGCCAGTTCCGCGCGCTGTGGAAGGACTTCAACGAGTCGGTGAACCTGATGTCCTCGGGCGAGGTCGTGATCCAGTCGATGTGGTCGCCCGCCGTCACGGCCGTGCGCAGCAAGGGCATCGACTGCACGTTCCAGCCGCTCAAGGAAGGCTATCGCGCCTGGGCCTCGGGCTTCGGCCTGCCGGCCACGCTCTCGGGCAAGAAGCTGGACGGCGCCTACGAGTTCATCAACTGGTTCCTCGACGGCTGGGCCGGCGCGTACCTCAACCGCCAGGGCTACTACAGCGCCGTGCTGGACACCGCCAAGACCAAGATGGAAGCCTACGAGTGGGCCTACTGGATGGAAGGCAAGGCCGCCGCGCAGGACATCAAGAGCCCGCAGGGCGACGTGATCGCCAAGGCCGGTTCGGTGCGCGACGGCGGCAGCTACGAGCAGCGCATGGGCGGCATCGCCTGCTGGAACGCGGTCATGGACGAGAACGAGTACATGGTGCGCAAGTGGAACGAGTTCGTCGCCGCGTGAGGAGGCTGGGCCTGTTAGCGAAACACCACGGATGCGGCTTTGCCGGGCCGCAGGTGTTGCCCACGGCAGGGGGTTGGCGTAGCGACACGAAGTGCGCGAAGACTGGGGGCGAGCTTTGACTGTCAAGGCGTGGTGGCAGGCGGCGCCGTTCGCGCTGGTCTTCCTGCTGTTCTTCCTGATTCCGCTGGCGCTGGTCGCGATGGTCAGCCTGTGGAATTTCAACGAATACGAGTTGATTCCCGCGGTCACGCTGCGCAACTACCTGAGCCTGTTCGAAGGCTGCTCGCACCTCACCGACAACGGCGACCTGTGCGTCACGCTCAACACCTACCTGAGCACGTTCAAGTTCTGCGTGCTGGTGTGGGGCATCACGCTGCTGATCGGGTTTTCGGTGGCGTACTTCCTGGCGTTCCATGTGCGCTCGTCGACCATGCAGACGGTGCTGTTCGTGCTGTGCACGGTGCCGTTCTGGACGTCGAACGTGATCCGCATGATCTCGTGGGTGCCGCTGCTGGGCCGCAACGGGCTGGTCAACCAGGCGCTGATGGGCGTGGGCCTCGTCGACCAGCCGGTGGAGTGGCTGCTGTTCTCCGATTTTTCGGTGGTGCTGGCTTTCGTGCACCTGTACACGATGTTCATGATCGTGCCGATCTTCAACAGCATGATGCGCATCGACCGTTCGCTGCTCGAGGCGGCCAGCGACGCGGGTGCGTCGGGCTGGCAGACGCTGTGGAACGTGGTGGTGCCGCTGTCGCGCACCGGCATCCTGATCGGCTCCATCTTCGTCATCACCATCGTCATGGGCGACTTCGTCACCATCGGCGTGATGGGGGGGCAGCAGATCGCCTCGATCGGCAAGATCATCCAGGTGCAGACCTCCTACCTGCAGTTTCCGCTGGCAGCGGCCAACGCGATGATCCTGCTGGCAGTGGTGCTGATGATCATCTGGGGGCTGACCCGGCTGGTCGACATTCGCAAGGAGCTCTAGGGTGAAAATCGGCGAACAACGCAGCCCCGGCTTCTGGCCCCTCGCGACGGTCTTCGCACTCTTCGTGCTGTTTCTCTACGGCCCGATGATCACGATCTTCGTGCTCAGCTTCCAGGGCCCCGAGGGCGGCCTGACGTTCCCGCTGCGGGGCGTGTCGTTGCACTGGTTCTACAAGCTGGCCGAAGGCCTGGGCACCGTCGACATCGGCGCGGCCTTCCGGCGCTCGCTGGCGCTCGGGGCGGTGGTGATGGCCTTCACCGTGGTGCTGTCGGTGCTTGCAGGGCTGGCGTTCCGCAAGAAACTGGCGGGCAGCAACGCCCTCTTCTTCGTGACGGTGGCGAGCCTGATCATGCCGTCGATCATCATTTCGCTGGGCATCGGCCTGCAGTTCCGGCTGCTCGACACCGGCGTGAAGGCACTGCTGAGCGCACTGGACGCCACCACGCTGCTCGAAGGCTACGGCACCGCGCTCGGCCTGTTCAGCTCCGCCCTGGGGGCCCACCTCACGTGGACGCTGCCCTTCGGGCTGCTCATCATGTTCGCGGTGTTCAACCGCTTCAACCCGGCCTACGAAGAAGCCGCGCGCGACCTGGGCGCCACGCCGTGGCAAACCTTCCGCTTCGTGGTGCTGCCGCTGATCGGCCCCTCGATCGTGGGCATCGGCATGTTCGGCTTCACCCTGTCGTGGGACGAGATTGCCCGCACCTCGCAGGCCATCGGCGACGTCAACACGCTCCCGCTGGAGCTGCAGGGCCTGACCTCGACCGTGACCACGCCTTCGATCTATGCGCTGGGCACGGTGACCACCGTGGTGTCGCTGCTCGTGATGGCCGTGGCATTGGGCGCCGCCGCGCTGCTCGGCCGGCGCTCCACCCCCAAGCGCTGAGCCACCGAGGGCCTGAGGCCGCGGGTTGCGCGGGCGGTGTCCCTGGAGCGCGCCAGCACGGCCCGGCCCTGCCAGCGCCGAGCCGGACGCGTTGAAGAAAAAAGCTGACGCCGCGGGGCACTTCACCGTGCTAAGAAAAGGGTTCGGGAAAGTCGTAGCGCCGCCATGCAGCGCAGTGACACCTGATTACACAACCCACCCCACGAGAGCGCTCATGACAATCACCATCAACGGGTCGCCGGCCGAGTTGCCCAACGACCCCAGGGTTTCGTTGCTCGATTTCCTGCGCGAGCATCGCCAGCTGTTCGGTGCCAAGAAAGGCTGCAACCAGGGCGCATGCGGCGCGTGCACCGTGCTCGTCGACGGCGAACGCGTGCTCTCGTGCCTGGCGCTGGCTGTGCAATACCAGGGCCGTTCGGTCACCACCATCGAAGGTCTTGCCCCGCAAGGCGACCTGCACCCGTTGCAAAAGGCCTTCATCGCGCACGACGGCTTCCAGTGCGGCTACTGCACGCCTGGCCAGGTCTGTTCCGCCGTGGGAATGGCGCAGGAACTCAGGCAGGGCGTTCCCAGCCACGTCACAGCCGACCTCTGTACGCAGACCATCGCGCTCAGCCACGACGAGCTGCGTGAACGCATGAGCGGCAACGTGTGCCGCTGCGGCGCCTACAACGGCATCGCCGCGGCCATTGCCGAGACATTCGAGGGGGTGCCTTCATGAACCCCTTCACCTACGCCCGCGCGCAAGACGCAGGCGATGCACTCCGGCTCGGCAGCCAACCCGGCGCCAAGTACCTCGGCGGCGGCACGAACCTGGTCGACCTGATGCGCGAAACCATCGAGCGTCCGATCGCCCTGGTGGATGTGACGGACCTGTCCTGCGACATCGAAGAACGGCCCGACGGAAGCCTGCTGATCGGCGCCGCGACCCGCAACACGGCACTCGCCTCGCACCGCGCCGTGCGAGCCCGTTACCCGGTGCTCGCACGGGCCGTCACCGCCGGCGCATCGGCGCAGATCCGCAACATGGCGACCGTCGGCGGCAACATGCTGCAGCGCACCCGCTGCGCGTATTTCTACGACGACGAAGGGTCGCGCTGCAACAAGCGCACCCCCGGCCAGGGGTGCGACGCAGCCGAAGGCATCAACCGCTTCCATGCCATCCTGGGTGCTTCGCCCAGCTGTGTCGCCACGCATCCGTCCGACATGTGCGTGGCGCTCGCCTCGCTGGGCGCCGTGGTGCATCTGCGGAACTCGCGTGGCGAACGCACGCTGCCGTTCACGGACCTGCATCGCCTGCCCGAAGACCGCCCCGACATCGAGACGCTGCTCGAGCCGGGCGAACTCATCACTGCTGTCGAGTTGCCTGCGCTGCCTTTCGGGGCGCGATCGACCTACCGGAAGGTGCGCGACCGCTCGAGCTATGCCTTCGCGCTGATTTCCGTGGCGGCAGTGCTGGAGCTCGACGGCGACACCGTCAAGGACGTGCGCATTGCACTCGGTGGCGTCGCGCACAAGCCCTGGCGCGCCTGGAAGGCCGAAGACGCGCTGCGGGGGAGACCAGCCACCGCGCAAGCCTTCCGTGCCGCCGCAGAGGCGGAAATGGCGGCTGCGCAGCCGCTGCGCGACAACGGATTCAAGATCGAGCTGGCAAGGCGGACGATCGCCGCGGTGCTCGGCGAACTGAAGGAGATGCAAGCATGAGCGTCATTCAAGAGGCCGCTCAGGCGGTCATGAAAAAGGCCATCGCCCTCGCGCCCGACGCATGGGTGCCCGGGGGCAAGCCCGATCCGCTGATCGCGCGCAAGGAGGGCCTGATCGGTGCGCCGGTCTCACGCCTCGACGGGCCGCTCAAGGTGCAGGGGCAGGCTAGGTTCGCGGCCGAGTTTCCGATGGAGGGAATGGTCTACGCCGCGCTCGTCTACAGCACGGTGCCACGGGGCCGGATCGCGACGCTGGACACGGGGGCGGCGCAAGCAGCGCCCGGCGTGGTGCTGGTGATGAGCCACGAGAATGCACCGCGCATGAAACCCATGCCGCTCTTCATGTCCAAGGACAAGGCGGCCGGGGGCGACGACCTGCCCGTCCTGCAGGACGACCAGATTCACTGGAACGGCCAGCCGATCGCCTTGGTGCTGGCGCAGACGCAGGAGCAGGCCGATCACGCGAAGTCGCTGGTTCGCGTCGTCTACGAAACCGCGCCGGCCACGACCTCGCTCGCGGCTGCCAAGGCCAAGGGAACGAAGCCCGGCACGTTCCAGGGCGAGCCGCTCAAGCTGGAGATCGGCGACGCCGAAGCAGCGCTGGCAGCCGCCCCGCACCGTGTCGACGTCAGGTACGCCACGCCGCGCCACAACCACAACGCGATCGAGCTGCATGCGGCGACCGTGGCCTGGAAGGGAGACGAACTCACCATCCACGACGCCTCGCAAGCGGTCACGCACATGGCCTGGTCCATGGCGGAAATCTTCGGGATCGACGAGAAACAGGTGCACGTGACGTCGCCCTTTGTGGGCGGCGGCTTCGGCGGCAAGACACTGTGGCGCCACCAGGTTCTTGCAGCGGCGGCGTCGAAGCTCGCCGGGCGTCCGGTGCGCATCATGCTCACGCGTGAAGGCGTCTACCGCGTGGTCGGCGGGCGAACGAACACCGAACAGCGTGTCGCGATCGGTGCGCAGGCGGACGGGCGCTTCGACGCGCTGATCCACACCGGCGTGGTGACCATGACCGCGCACAACAACATGCCCGAGCCGTTCATCCTGCCGGCGCGCTCCGCCTACGCGGCCGGCAGCTTCAAGCTCGACGTCGAGGTGGCGACCCTCGACATGCTGGCCAACACGTTCATGCGCGCGCCCGGCGAGGCGGTCGGCACCTTCGCGCTGGAGAGTGCCATCGACGAACTGGCCGATGCCATGCAGATGGACCCGATCGAGCTTCGCATCCGCAACGAGCCGCAGAAGGACCCGACCACGGGCGCCCCCTTCTCGTCGCGCCACATCGTCGAGGCCTACCGCTCCGGCGCCGAGCGCTTCGGCTGGACCCGTCGAAACGCGACGCCGGGCACACGCCGCGAAGGGGAATGGCTGGTCGGCATGGGTTGCGCCACCGCCACCTACCCTTACTACCGCATGCAGGGAGGCGCGGCGCGCATCACGCTTGCGAAAGACGGCCGGGTGTCGGTCGAGATTGCGGCGCATGAAATGGGCATGGGCACCGCCACCGCGCAAACGCAGGTCACCGCCGAGCGGCTCGGCCTGACGATGGACCAGGTGAAGTTCTGCCACGGCGATTCGCGCTTTCCCGGGGTCGTGCTTGCAGGGGGGTCGCAGCAGACTGCCTCGATCGGCAGCGCAGTCATGGCGGCGCAGCATGAACTCTTCGCAGCGCTGTTGAAGCTTTGCGACAAGGACTCGCCCTTGCATGGCCTGAAGCCCGACGATGTGGTCGGCCGCGACGGCGGCATCGGCAACGTCGATGATCCCGCTCGTTTCGAAAGCTATGCCGCCATATTGGCGCGCGCCGGGCGCGACGAGCTGGTCGTCGAGGCCAGCGCCCCGCCCCCGCTCGAGACCATGCATTGGTCGATGCACTCGCACGGCGCCATGTTCTGCGAGGTGCGGGTGAACGAGGTGACCGGCGAGACGCGGGTCAGCCGCTTTCTAGGGTCGTTCGACTGCGGACGCATCCTCAACGCCAAGACGGCCGCCAGCCAGTTCCGTGGCGGCATCGTCATGGGACTGGGCCTGGCGTTGATGGAAGAAACGCAATTCGACGAGCGCAACGGCCGCATCATGAATGCCAGCCTTTCCGATTACCACGTGCCAGTGCACATGGACGTGCCCGAGATCGACGTGATGTGGACCGACATACCCGACCCGCACTCGCCCATGGGCGCCCACGGCGTAGGCGAGATCGGCATCACCGGCGTGGGCGCCGCGGTGGCCAATGCTGTGTTCAACGCGTGCGGAAAGCGGGTTCGAACGCTGCCCATCACGTTGGACAAGCTGATGAGCTGACGCAGCGGCACAGCGGCACAGCGGTCCAAGGGAGCAAAGGAGCCCGGGGGTCAAGGGCGGGCGACGCTGCCAGCCCACCGGGCCACCAGCAGCGTCTCGATGTCGTGCACACGGCGGCCCGTGGCGCGGGCGACGGCGTCGCGGTAAGGCGGCATGTTGGTGCACTCCAGCACGATGTCTTCGACCCCCGGATGAAGCGCCACCAGACGGACCGCGGCATCGACCACGTCGCGTTCGGCCTGCGCGAGGTCGAGCCGCGTCTCGTTGTTCAGGATGCTCCGATGGAACTCGCAGCCCGGCTGCACGCCTTGCACCGGCGTGTGCCGCGGAACGTCGGCCGCATCGAGGATGGCCCGGCTCATCGACTCGGCATCGAAGGTCAGGATGCCAGGCCGCGCGAACTCCCGGCATTGCAGCAGGCTCGACGTGACCACAGGTACGTGCACCGCACGGGCCAGCACCTGCTGGTACGCCGCGAGAAAACCGCAGCTGGTCGTGAGCATCGCCGCGCCCTCCCCGGCCAGCCGCAGCGCGCCGTCGACGAAGGGTTGCAGCAGCGAAGGGTCTGCCTCTTTCACGATGCGCTCGGGCGACGCGCCCTCGATCGTGAGCAAGCGCACGGCCATGCCGTGCCGCTCGAAAGTCGCCGGGTTGCCCACGTCGCCCGGCGGCCGCGGAAACCGCGTGTCGAGCATCAGCACGCCGAGAAAGGGCGCTGCGTCGCGCACAACACGCGCCACTATGCCGCCGCGCCCTTGAAGCGGCCCAGGAAAGCCTGCGTGGCCGCTTGCCGCGGGTTGTCGATCACCACATCCGGAGGCCCGCTTTCAGCGACCACGCCGTCGCGCATGAAGACGACCTGGTCGGCCACCTCGCGCGCGAAGCCGATCTCGTGCGTCACCAGGACCATGGTCATGCCGTCCTTCGCCAGGCCCTTGATGACGCCGAGCACCTCGCCGACCAGCTCCGGGTCGAGGGCGGACGTCGCCTCGTCGAACAGCATCACGGCGGGCTTCATGGCCAGTGCGCGCGCAATGGCCACGCGCTGCTTCTGGCCGCCCGAGAGCTTGTCGGGAAAGTAGTCCGCGCGATCGAGCAGGCCCACCTTGGCGAGCAGCGCGCGCGCCTCGGCCTCGGCCTGCGCCCTGGGCGTCTTCAGCACGGTGACGGGACCTTCCATCACGTTGCGCAGCACCGTCATGTGCGGGAAGAGATTGAAATGCTGGAACACCATGCCCGTCGACGCCCGGAAGCGTGCGAGCGCGCGCTCATTGGGCAGCGTGGTGTGCACGCCGTTGAACTCGATGGTCTGCTCGCCCACGGTGATGCGCCCGCCCTGGGGCACCGACAGCAGGTTGATGCAGCGCAGCAGCGTCGACTTGCCCGAGCCCGAGGGCCCGATGATCGCGACCACCTGGCCGCGCTCGACCTGCAGCGAAATGTCCTTCAGGACGACGTTCTGCCCGAAGGCCTTCCTGAGGTTGCTGATCTCGATCAGGGGCTGGGGCATCTCAGACTTCTTCCTTCGGCCCGGCGCCGAATTCCATGCGCTTGGCCCAGATGGTGACGGGCAGCAGCACCGCAAAGTAGGCGACCGCGATGAAGGTGTAGAGCTCCAGCGGGCGGTAGGTTTCGTGCGCGATCACCTGGCCCTGGTAGAGCAGGTCGGGCACGGCCAGCACGGACAGCAGCGAGGTGTTCTTCAGCTGCATGATCGACTGGCTCATGAGCGGCGGCACCATGCGCTTGAACGCCTGCGGCAGCACCACGCGGCGCATGAGCTGCATGCGCGTCATGCCGAGCGCGCGGGCCGCCTCGACCTGGCCGCTGTCGATGGAAATGATGCCGCCGCGCACGATCTCGGAGTAGAAGGCGCCGCCGTACAGCGACAGGCACAGCGTTGCGGCGACCACCGCAGATATCTCCAGCCCGGTGAGCACCGGCAGCGCGTAGTAGAACCACACGAGCTGCACCAGCACCGGCGTGCAGCGGAACACCTCGATGTAGGCGCGGATCGGCGCCGACACCCAGGGGTTGCGCGACAGGCGCCCCAGCCCCGTCGCCAGGCCGACGATGAGCCCGAGCACGATGCACACGACGGTGAAGACCAGCGTGTAGGCCAGGCCGATGAGCAACAGCCTGCGGTAGGTCCAGAGCACGCCGAAATCCCAGTCGTAGGCCGTGCCCGACGCGCCGCCGGAAAAATGGCGCACCGCGGCCCAGATGCCGGCCAGCACGCACGCCAGCAGCACGGCCGTGCCGAGCCGGGAGCGGCCCCTGGGCTCGCTCGCGGGATCCTGGAGGTCCATGACGCCCCCTTCAGAACTTGATTTCGGGCGGGAAGGCGCTGGCCGGCACGCCCGCGAGCTTTTCCATGTTCTTCAGGATGACGCTGCGGACTTCGCCCTTGGTGCGCTCTTCGGCCAGCCAGGCGTTCACTGCCTTCTGCAGGCCGGGGTCGGTGTCCTTGCGCAGGCCGATGCTCACGGGCGCGGTGTAGACCGGCTGCGGGACGTACATCGTGCCCAGGCCCGGACGCTTGGCCAGCAGCGGCTCGGCCAGCAGGATCACGAGCACCTGGCAGTCAGCACGGCCGGCCTGCAGGGACATGGTGGCGGCGCCGGAGTTCTCCAGGCGGGTGACCTCGGCCTTCGGCAGCACGCGCTGGGCCAGCTGGTCGTGGCTGGAGCCGATGTCCACCACGATCTTGGTGTCGGGCGTGTTCAGCTGCTCCCAGCTCTTTTGCGGCACGCCCTTCTTGCAGACCACCGTGTAGGTGTTCTCGAACAGCGTGTCGGCAAAGTTGACCATGGCGGCGCGCTGCGGCGACGGGGCCAGGCCGAACATGGCGTCGATCTTGTTGGACTGAAGGTCGAGCACCGCATTGCCCCAGGTGGTCTCGACGTATTCGACCTTGGCGCCGAGGTTCTTGGCCAGGCTCTCGCTGAAGTCGGGGCCGAAGCCTTCCCACTTGCCGGTGCCGGGGTCCTTGGCGAAATACGGAATGGCGCCGGCAATGGCGCCAACGCGCAGCACATGCGTGCGCTGAACCCGCGCGAGCGAGCTTTCCTGGGTTTGGGCAAAGGCCGACCCGAGGGTGCAGGCGGCAACGGCAGCCACGAGGGCGCGAATGAAATTTCGTTTGATGGTCACGACCACTCCAAGCAATTAGTTTGCCAATATACAAAGCTCGACGATTGTGTCCCAAGGTGCGCACGGCGTCCGTTGCGCCGGGGAAGCGCCCGCGAGCACCCGGGAGCACCCGGGAAGGACCTGCGCGACCTAAAATCCGCCGCACAACAAACACAACGCAACCCCGAGGGGGCTCCATGCTCGACATCGACAAACTCAACGATTTCACCCAGAACCACGGCGAACTGCGCCGCGGCCAGGGCCTGGTCACCGGCACCATTGCGCTGAGCCTGGCCATCCTGTGCTTCCTCGGCGTGCTGGCCTTCCACTTTCCTCAGTACCTCACCACGCCCGAGCTGCGCAAGAGCTACAACGTCGACCTGATGCGCTACATCCTGCTGGCGGCGCTGGTCATCTCCGGCGGACTGTCGCTGGTGAACATCATCTTCAACCGCTCGCGCTGGCTGTCTTCGGCCGCGTTCCTGCTGGTGGCGGCCTCGGCGCTGCTGGGCGGGCACAAGGTGCCGGTGCACGACTTCGCGGACAACACGCCGTACATCGGGCTGGACTGGTTCATTCTCGACCTGCTGGGCTCGTCGCTGATCTTCATCTTCATCGAGAAGCTCTTTGCACTGCGCAAGGACCAGCCCGTGTTCCGCGAGGAGTGGCAAACTGACTTCCACCACTTCGTGGTGAACCACATGATCGTGGGCTTCGTGCTGCTGGCCACCAACCTGATGGTGCACAAGCTCTTCGGCTGGGCCGCCAACGACGGCATCCGCGGCTGGGTGGGCAACCTGCCTTTCTGGGCCGGCATCCTGCTGATCATCCTGGTGGCCGACCTGGTGCAGTACTGGACCCACCGCGCGTACCACGAGGTGCCCGTGCTGTGGCGCCTGCACGCGGTGCACCACAGCGTGAAGAGCATGGACTGGATGGCCGGCTCGCGCCAGCACATCCTGGAGCTGCTGATCACGCGCACGCTGGTGCTGGCACCCATCTACGTGCTGGGCTTCAGCAAGGAAGTGATCGACGCGTACATCGTGGTGGTCGGCTTCCAGGCGGTGTTCAACCACTGCAACGTGAGCGTGCGGCTGGGCCCGCTGCGCTACCTGATCGTGACGCCCAACTTCCACCACTGGCACCACAGCCAGGACATCGAGGCGCTCGACAAGAACTATGCGGCGCACTACGCCTTCCTCGACTACCTCTTCGGCACGGCCGTGAAGACCACCAAGCTCTGGCCCGAGAAGTACGGCGTGCTGGGCGACTACGTGCCCAACGGCTTCTTCAAGCAGCTGAAGTTTCCGTTCGTCTGGAAGGGCTGATGCGCGCCGTTCTCAAGACCGCCGCGGTCATCGCCGCGGCGGGCGCCGCCCTGCTGCTCTCGGCCTGCGCCACCCGGCTCGACCTGCCGAGCAAGGACAACGGCCTGCGCCTGCGGGTGCAGAGCTCGGTCATCGCGCCGGGCAACGGCGGCGAACTCATTGCCGCCGACGTGCTGGAGCCCGGCGACATCCTGCTGACCTCGATCGCCACGGTGAACTCCTTCGGCATCCGCCTGGGCACCTTCTCGCCGGTGAGCCACGCCGTGCTGTACCTCGGCGACGGCCAGATCGCCGAAGCCGTGGGCACGGGCGTGCGTTCGCGGCCGCTGGCCGAGGTGGTCGACGAGGAACAGATGGTGGTGGCGTTTCGCGTACCCGGCGTCGACGAAGCCGGCGCCGCGCGCATGCGTGCCTGGGCGATGTCGAAGGTGGGCGTGCGCTACAACACCGTGGGCGTGCTGCTGAACGCTCCCTTCGTGCTGAACCGCCGCCTGTGCGAGCTGCCGCTGGTGCCGAGCGCGATCAGCAACTACTGCATGAGCGGCATGGCCATGGTGCAACTGGGCGCGAGCCGCAACGACCAGTTCTTCTGCTCGCAGTTCGTGCTCGAAGCCTACAAGCAGGCCGGCCTGCCGATCACCAGCGCCGACCCGCGCTGGGTGAGCCCGGCCGACCTGCTGCACATGCGCGAGGGCGACGTGCCCTCGATTGCCGCCACGCAGCCGCTGCGCTACGTGGGCCACCTGAAATACAACCCGCCGCCGCTGCTGGCGGCCGACGGGCCTTGAGCGCCGCGCCTTCTCCAGCCGCGCGCTTCGACGTCGTCGTGATCGGCGCCGGCGCTGCCGGGCTGTTCTGCGCCGGCGTGGCGGGCCAGCGCGGGCTGAAGGTGCTGGTGGTGGACCACAGCGAGAAGGTGGGCGAGAAAATCCGCATCTCCGGCGGCGGGCGCGCCAACTTCACCAACCGCGACCTCGACGTGCGCGCGCCGCAGCGCCACTTCATCGGCGACAACCCGAATTTCTGCCGCTCGGCGCTGTCGCGCTATGCGCCGGCGCAATTCATCGAGCTGGTGCAAAAGCACGGCATCGCCTTCCACGAGAAGCACAAGGGGCAGCTGTTCTGCGACGGCTCCTCGCAGCAGATCGTCGACATGCTGCTGGCCGAATGCACGGCGGGCGGGGTCGAGCGCTGGCAGCCGTGCAAGGTCGGGAAGATCACGTTTTCTGCCGCTCACGCTGATTCAGCGGGCGCAGGGCGCTATCAGATCGAGAGCGATCGCGGCGCCATCGAAGCGTCGAAGATCGTGGTCGCCACCGGCGGGCTGTCGATCCCTCAGATCGGCGCGAGCGACTTCGGCTACCGCATCGCCGAGCAGTTCGGCCTGCGGCTGGTCACGCCGCGGCCGGCGCTGGTGCCGCTGACCTTCGGCGGCGACGCCTGGGCGCCGTATGCAGAGCTGGCCGGACTGGCGCTGCCGGTGCGCATCGAGACGGGCGCCAAGAAAGAGAAGATGGGCTTCCTCGAAGACCTGCTGTTCACACACCGCGGCCTGTCGGGTCCGGCGGTGCTGCAGATTTCAAGCTACTGGAAGCCCGGCACGCCGCTGACGCTGGACTTCGCGCCGGGCGTGGACGTGGCCGCTTCGCTGGGGGAGGCAAAGCTCCGCTCGAAGAAACGCATTGCCAACGAACTGGCCACGCTGGTGCCCTCCCGGCTGGCGGACGCCTGGGTCGGGCAAGATCCTGCCCTGCAGCGTCCCGTCAACGAAGCGGCCGACAAGGCGCTGGCGGCACTGTCGGAACGCATCGCCCGGTGGCAGATCACGCCCAGCGGCACCGAGGGCTACAAAAAGGCCGAAGTCACGGCCGGCGGCGTCGATACCCGCGATTTGTCGTCCCAGACGATGGAATCGAAGCAACCGGGCCTGTATTTCATCGGCGAAGTAGTGGATGTCACGGGTTGGCTGGGCGGATACAACTTTCAATGGGCCTGGGCGAGCGCCCATGCGTGCGCAACCGCGCTATAATCGCGGGCTAACTTTTGGCCTTCCCTCAACGGCCACAAAATTTTTCAGTTGAGGAACCCCGGCTTTGGGCCTCGATCTCCCCGAGCCAACTTCAGTTCAACGATTCATCAATGACCACCATCCGCGTTAAAGAAAACGAGCCCTTCGACGTCGCACTTCGCCGTTTCAAGCGCACCATCGAAAAGCTCGGCCTGCTGACCGACCTGCGCGCCCGCGAGTTCTACGAAAAGCCGACCGCCGAGCGCAAGCGCAAGAAGGCCGCTGCAGTCAAGCGCCACTACAAGCGCGTGCGCAGCATGCAGCTCCCCAAGAAGCTGTACTAAGCAACGCCCAGGGCAGCTGGCCGCCGACGAAAGTCACCGCCAGCGCCCCGTTGCCCAAGCCGCGCCAGGGAAACCTGCCGCGGCTTTTGTTTTTTCCGAAAGGTTGCGAATGACACTCAAAGAACAGATCACCGAAGACATGAAGACGGCCATGCGCGCCAAGGACGGCGAGCGCCTGGGCACCATCCGCCTGCTGCTGGCCGCCCTGAAGCAGAAGGAAGTCGACGAGCGCGTGGAGCTCGACGACGCCATGGTCGTGGCCATCGTCGACAAGATGGTCAAGCAGCGCAAGGACTCGATCGCCGCCTTCACCACCGGCGGCCGCGCCGACCTGGCAGACAAGGAAGCCTCCGAGATCAAGGTGCTCGAGGTCTACCTGCCCCAGCGCATGAGCGCCGATGAGACGGTGGCCGCGGTGAAGGCCATCGTGGCCGAGCTGGGCGCCAGCGGCCCCGGCGACATGGGCAAGGTGATGGGCGTGGTCAAGACCCGCCTGGCCGGCAAGGCCGACATGGGCCAGGTCAGCGCAGCGGTCAAGGCCGCCTTGTCGGGCGCCTGATGACTGTCGCCGGCCCCACCGCCCCGATCCTCAAGGCCTGCGCCTGCCTGGTCGACGCGCGGGGCCGGCTGCTGGTGTTCCGCCACCCCGAGGACGGCAACATGCAGCTCCCCAAGGGCACCATCGAGCCCGGCGAATCGCCCGAGGTGGCCGTGCGGCGCGAGCTGCTCGAGGAGTCGGGCCTCGACTACGCCGGCCCGCTGCAATCGCTGGGCACGCTCGACCGCGAATGCGAGGCCGGCGTCGAGGGCAACACGCACCGCCACCCCCAGCTGTGGCACCTGTTCCTGATGCGCACCGAGGGCCAGCTTGCCGACGTGCCCGAAACCTTCGTGCACACGGCCACGGGCAGTCCCGAAGAAGAAGGCCTGGTGTTCACGTTCAGCTGGCTCGAAGCCGGCGACGCCATCGGCGACTTCGCCCTGCCCTACCGCCAGACCATCGAGCGCGTGCGCGCCGCCCTGCTGCTCGGCGCCTGAGCAGGCTTCGCCCTCACGCCAGGGCGCGCGCGGCCATGTACAGCCCCAGCAGCGCCAGCCCGATCAAGAAGCAGCGCCGGAACACGGCCACCGGCAGCCGTTTGCGCAGCCACGTTCCGAGCACCATGCCGCCGACGGCCGGCACCAGCATCGCGAACGACGCACCCAGCGCCGACATCGGATAACCGCCGTTCCCCGCCAGCCCGATGGCCAGCACCACCGTCGAGGTGGTGAACGAGATGCCCATCGCCTGGATCAGCGCATCGCGCTCGAAGCCCAGCGCCTGCAGGTACGGCACCGCCGGCACCGCGAACACCCCGGTCACTGCCGTCACCAGCCCCGTGACCATGCCCACCAGCGGCCCGAGCCAGCGCGCCTGTGCGTCGCTCACGTGGAGCTGGCGCAGGCTCCACCCCGCATAGACGACCAGCGCCACGCCGAGCGCCACCGAAGCCCACGCGCCCGCCGGCACCCCCAGCCACAGCGCCCCGCCCAGCGTGCCGATGACGACGCCCACCTGCATGCCACCGATGCGCCGCAGCACCGGCATGAAGGTGCCGCGCGGCCCGGTCTGCCAGACGTTGGTGACCAGCGAAGGCACGATCAGCAGCGCCGCGGCCTGCACCGGCGGCATCCACAGCGCCAGTACCGCCATCGACACCGTGGGCAGACCCAGTCCGATCACGCCCTTGATCACCCCCGCCAGCAGGAACACCGCCGTGGCGGCGGCCCAGAAACTCGTCAGGTCGTTCGAATGCGTCATCGCGGCGGAGTCTGCCGGGCAATGGCGTGCCTGGAAATGCGGGGTTCGCAGAGCCGGCCTCAGGCTGCGACTGAGGCTGCTGGTGCACACTGCGGCGAACCATGCGATTCGACCTCACCGACCTGCGGCTCTTCCTCAACGTCGCCGAAGCCGGCAGCCTCACCGGGGGCGCCGGGCGTTCGCACATGACGCTGGCCTCCGCCAGCCAGCGTGTGCGCGGCATGGAAGACGCGCTGGGCACCCCGCTGCTCACCCGCCACGCACAAGGCGTGCGCCCCACCGAGGCCGGCCGCACGCTGCTGCACCACGCGCGCGTCGTGCTGCAGCAGATGGAGCGCCTGCGCGGCGAGCTCGGCGAGTACGGCCAGGGCCTCAAGGGCCATGTGCGCTTCATGTGCGGCACCTCGGCGCTGACCGAGCACCTGCCCGAAGTGCTCGCGCGCTTCCTGGCGCAGCACCCGCGCGTGTCGATCGACCTCGAGGAACGCCCCAGCCCCGACACTGTCGAGGCCCTGCGCGCGGGGCTGTGCGACATCGGCATCGTCTCGGACGCCATCGACACGCAGGGCCTCGAATGCCATGCGTTCCGGCGCGACGACCTCGTGCTCGTGATGCCGCGCGGCCATGCGCTGGCCGGGCGACGGCGCGTGAAGCTGGCCGACGTGGTCGACAGCGAATTCATCGGTCTGCCCGCCGACAGCGCACTGCAGCAGCTGGTCGCCACGCATGCGCGCTCGCTGGGGCGGCACCTGTCCTACCGCGTGCGCGTGCGCAACTTCGAAGCGGTGTGCCGCATGGTCGAGCAAGGCATCGGCGTGGGCATCGTGCCGCAGACCGCGGCCGCGCGTTGCGCCCGCACGATGAAGATCGCACGCGCCTCGCTGGCCGACGCCTGGGCGGAGCGCACCTTGCTGGCGTGCGTGCGCACGTCGCAAGAGCTGCCGCTCAATGCGCAGCGCATGCTGCAGCACTTGCTGGGCGCGCCGGAAGCCCCCTAGGGCGAGCCCGGCGACCTCGTCAGATCGGCCGGCTCAGCTGCCGGCGATCTTCATCCGGTTGACCAGGATCGAGCCCGTGGTCTTGGCGCCGAAGGTGTAGGCGTCCGCCCCGATGGCTTCGATGCCCATGAGCATGTCCTTCAGGTTGCCGGCGATGGTGATTTCTTCCACCGGGAAGGCGATGCGGCCCTTCTCGACCCAGAAGCCGCTCGCGCCGCGCGAGTAGTCGCCGGTCACGTAGTTCACGCCCTGGCCCATCAGCTCGATCACGAACAGGCCGGTGCCCAGCTTGGCGAGCATGGCGTCGAGGTCGTCGCCGTGCTTCGTCAGGCGCGAGCTCAGCGTGAGGTTGTGCGAGCCGCCGGCGTTGCCGGTGGTCTTCATGCCCAGCTTGCGGGCCGAATAGGTCGAGAGAAAGTAGCCTTCGAGGCGGCCTGCGTCGACCACCTTGCGCGCCCGGGTGATCACGCCTTCGTCGTCGAAAGGCGAGCTGCCCTTGCCGCGCATCACGTGTGGATCTTCGGCAATGTCGACGTGCTTGGGCAGCACCGGCTTGCCCAGCGAGTCGAGCAGGAAGGTGCTCTTGCGGTACAGCGCACCGCCGCTCACGGCCTGCACCAGCCCGCCCAGCAGGCCCACGGCCAGCGGCGACTCGAACAGCACCGGGCACTCGGTGGTCTTGATCTTGCGCGACTTCAGGCGGCTGAGCGCCCGCTCGGCGGCGTAGCGGCCCACCGCCTGCGGGCTGGCAAGCTCGTCGGCCGCGCGCATGGAGCTGTACCAGGCGTCGCGCTGCATGCCGTCGCCCTTGCCGGCGATGGGCGCCACCGAGATGGAGTGCCGCGAGCTGGCATAGCCGCCGCGAAAGCCGTGCGTGTGGGCGCTGAAGAAGTGGCTCTGCTGGGCCGACACACCCGCGCCTTCGCTGTTGGTGATGCGCTTGTCGGTCGACAGCGCCGCTTCTTCGCATTCCAGCGCCAGCTTGGCGGCCTGCTCGCTGGTCACGTCCCAGGGGTGGAACAGGTCGAGCTCGGGGTGGTCCTTGGCGATGTCGGCCTCGTCGGGCAGGCCGCTCACCGGGTCTTCGGCGGTGAAGCGGGCAATGTCGTAGGCCGCCTGCACGGTCTGCTGGATGGCGGCTTCGGAGAAGTCGGAGGTGCTGGCGTTGCCGCGTCGGTGGCCCACATAGACCGTGACGCCCAGCGACTTGTCGCGGTTGCGCTCGACGTTCTCCAGCTCGCCCTTGCGAACCGACACGCTCAGGCCGCAGCCCTCGGAGGCCTCGGCCCCGGCGTCGGTGGCACCGAGCTTCTTGGCATGCGCCAAGGCTGTGTCGACCAGGTTTTCGAAGAAGGAGCGGCTGTAGGCGAAGCCGGAATCGGCGCGCGAAGATGGTGTCGTCATGTGGTGGCTATGATACTTGCGCCCCCTGTTTCACGTTTACCCCCCAGCTTCCCACTGCCCATTGCACGCATTGCATGCGTTGCAACGCCGCACGGTGCGGCCCAGAATCCATCTCATGTCCCGCAAACCCAAAAAAGGCTATTTCGTCCGTGGCCAGTTCGTCGCCGAAGGCAGCGAACTCGACCTGGAGCTCAAGCGCGAGCTCAAGGGCACCGACGAATCCAGCCGCACCGATCTCAAGCGCGAAAGCGACGAACTGCAAAAGCTCGGCGAGGAACTGCTCGGCCTGCGCGCGGCCCTGTTCGATGCGCTGCCGCTCGGCGAAAAGCTCGTCGACGCCGTCATCGAAGCCAAGCGCATCACCAATTTCGAGGGCAAGCGCCGGCAGATGCAGTTCATCGGCAAGCTGATGCGCAAGCTCGACGAGCCCACGCTGGAAGCCGTCAAGCTCGCCCTGACCGAGCAGAACACCGTGCCGGCCGCCGAGGCCGCCGCCCTGCACGAGGCCGAACGCTGGCGCGACCGCCTGATCGGCGACGACGACGCCCTCGGCGGCTGGATCGAAACCCATCCCGCCACCGACTCCCAGCAACTGCGCGCCCTGGTGCGCCAGGCCCGCAAGGACATGAAGACCGGCCCGGCCGGAGAAGCGCCGCGGCAGGGCAAGGCCTACCGCGAGATCTTCCAGCTGGTCCGCCAGCAACTGGCCGTGCACGGCGGCGACGATCACGCCGCCGCGGCGGCCGCGCAGGACCGGGAAGAGGACGCATGAGTTCGCTGTCTTTCTCCCTCCCCTCCCGCGGGAGGGTTGGGGTGGGGGCACGCGGCGCCACCATCGGGCGCTCTGCCCGCCCCCATCCCCACCTTCCCCACCTTCCCCCAGAGGCGGAAGGAGCAACACCATGAGCGCACCTGACTCCGTCCGCATCGGCATCGTCTCGGTCAGCGACCGCGCATCGAGCGGCACCTACGAGGACAAGGGCCTGCCTGCGTTGAAGGAATGGCTAGGCCGCGCACTTAAGAACCCGATCGAATTCGAGCCCCGGCTGATTCCCGATGAGGCCGCGCGCATCAGCGCCACGCTGGTCGAGCTGGTCGACGCCGGCTGCTCGCTGGTGCTCACCACCGGCGGCACCGGCCCGGCCCTGCGCGACGTCACGCCCGAGGCCACGCTGGCCGTGGGCGACAAGGAAATGCCCGGCTTCGGCGAGCAGATGCGCCAGATCAGCCTGCGCTTCGTGCCGACCGCGATCCTCTCGCGCCAGGTGGCGGTGATCCGCGGCCAGAGCCTGATCCTCAACCTGCCTGGCCAGCCCAAGGCGATCGCGGAGACGCTCGAAGGGCTGAAGGATGCCGACGGCACCCAGCTCGTGCCCGGCATCTTTGCGGCAGTGCCCTACTGCATCGACCTGATCGGCGGGCCATACCTCGAGACGGACGACACGGTCTGCAAGGCCTTCCGGCCCAAATCGGCCATCCGCCAAAACCGCTGAAGGCGCATCGAACGATGCTGGCGGCGGTCTACCGCACCTATTCGGACATTGCCAACGCCAGCCGGCTGCTGGCGGATTGCGCGGCGCAGGCCGTGTCGTGGCGCTGGGCCACCGAGTCGATGGGCGAGGCCACCCCGTTCATGCGCGAGAAATATGGCGGCCCCGCGCCCCGATGGCTGGCCGACGACCAGGCCGACCCCGAGCGCCACATGCACCACGGCTTCGACGCCGAGGGCCGCCTGGTGCTGCAGCGCCAAAGCCGTGGCCGCCTCACCGCTTGGCTGCACGAAGCCGACCGGCGCACCGCCCTGGACCTGGACGTGTACGAAGAAGGCGCGCCCCGGCTCGCCACGGTCACCCAGTACCGCTACCGCCCCGCCGACGGCCTGCTCGACTCGCAGCACATCAGCCGCGGCCACGAGGGCTTCGACACACGCTACGTGTGGAAGAACGGCCGGCTCGAACGCGCCGTCACCTCCAACTGGGCCGAGACCCGCAAGGCCTGGCTCTGCCAGGACGTCTACCGCTACACAGAGGCCGCGCAACTCGACACCATCACGCTCGAGTACCTCGACGACGACGGCCCCCCCAGCGGCGAAAGCCGCCTGAGCTACCGCCGCCCGCGCAAGGGCGAGGCGCTCGCGAGCGTGACCGCCAAGGTCGAGGCCTTGCTGCGGGACGAGATTGCGCGCGCGCTCGCGCAGATCCCCACGCACGAAAAGATCTACTGCCTGCTCATCTGCTACACGCAGGAAGATTTCGAGGCCGCGTGGCCTCCGTTCCTGGTGTGGGGCCTCGAGTCGACCCGGCGCCGCGTGCTGGAGACCGGCGAAGAGGTGAGCTACCACCTCTGGGCGCCCGACGAAATTCGCGCTGTGCAAGGCGACGCGCACGAACGCTGGCTCGACGACGCGGCGCTGAAGGAAGCCTGCCTGCTGCACGGCCAGTTCATGGCGCTGCGGCAAAGCACGGCCTCGGCAATGCGCGTGCTGAAGAACCTCGCGGCGCATTTCAACGCGCCCGCCGCGCACGCCATGCTGAACACGACCGACGATTTCGTCGTCGCCCACGCGGACAACACCGGCGAGATCGATCCGCTGAAAGCCATGAAGGCCGCCATCGCGCCCGAGCGCTGGGCCCTGCTCAAGGCGCGCGGGCAGGTCTGACGTCTGAACGCGGCTTGCCGCAGGCTCAGGCCGGCGCCGGCCCGAAGCCATGGCTCTCGGCGGCCTGCTCGCAGGGCACGCGCTCGACCTGCACGGTGGAATGGTGGATGTCGAAGCGCTCCGCCAGCAACGCGCGCAATCGCAACGTCAGCGGCGCCAGGTCGGCCGTGCCCGGCGTGCACACCACGTGCACGCTGAGGCTCACCTTGCCGCTCGACAGGGCCCACACGTGCAGGTCGTGCACGCTGGCCACGCCCTCGCCGCCGAGCAGCGCGCGCTCGATGGCGGGCAGGTCCACGTCGTCGGGCACGCCTTCCAGCAGCACGTTCAGGCTCTCGCGCAGCAGTCGCCACGTGCGCGGCAGCACCCACAGCCCGATGGCCACCGCGACCACCGAGTCGACCCACGCCCAGCCCGTGAAGCGGATCACCAGCGCACCCACGATCACGCCGACCGAGCCCAGCATGTCGGCCCACACTTCCAGGTACGCGCCCTTCACGTTGAGGCTGTCGTCCTTGCCCGCCGCCAGGATGCGCATGCTCGCGAAGTTGACGGCCAGCCCGCCCACGGCCACCCAGAGCATGGTGCCCGACGCGATCTCGGCCGGCGACGAGAGCCGTCGCCAGGCCTCGTACAGCACATACATCGCCACCGCGAACAGCAGCACGGCATTGAGCATCGCCGCCAGGATCTCGAAGCGGTAGTACCCGAAGGTGCGCCGCCGGTCGGCCGGCCGGCGGCCGATGCGGATGGCCGCCAGCGAAATGGCCAGCGCCGCCGTGTCGGTGAACATGTGGGCCGCGTCGGAGAGCAACGCCAGGCTGCCGGACCACAACCCGCCCGCCACCTCGATCACCAGGTAGGTGGTGGTCAGCAGCAGCGCCCAGCGCAGCGCCTTCTCGTTGCCGCCCGCGCCATGCGAATGGCCGTGGGCCTGGGAATGGTCATGGGCCATGTGAACCTTGCGTGGCGGGTGTTGGGGGTGTAGCGGGTGCCAGCGGCGTGCCGTGCTGCGTTTCGTCCGCTTCCTGCCGCACCTCGTCCTCGTCGCGCCGGTGCGCCAGGCGGTAGAGCAGCGGCAGCACCAGCAGCGTGAGCGCAGTCGAGGAAAGGATACCGCCGATCACCACCGTCGCCAGGGGCCGCTGCACCTCGGCGCCCGTGCCGGTGGCGATGGCCATCGGCACGAACCCCAGCGAGGCGACCAGCGCCGTCATCAGCACCGGGCGCAGCCGCGTGAGCGCGCCTTCTCGGATGGCCGCGTCCAGCGCTAGGCCGTTGTCGCGCAGGTTGCGGATGAACGAGATCATCACCAGCCCGTTGAGCACCGCCACGCCCGACAGCGCGATGAAGCCCACCGCCGCCGAAATGGACAGCGGAATGTCGCGCAGCCACAGCGCCACGATGCCGCCCGTGAGCGCGAACGGGATGCCGGTGAACACCAGCAGGCCGTCCTTGAGGTTGCCGAACATCGCGAACAGCAGCGTGAGCACCAGCAGCAGCGACACCGGCACCACCACCTGCAGCCGCTCGGTGGCCGACGCCAGGTTCTCGTACTGGCCGCCCCACACCGTCCAGTAGCCGGCGGGGATCTTCACGTTGCGCATGGCTTCCTCGGCCTCGGCCACGAAAGAGCCCAGGTCGCGCCCGCGCACATTGGCGCTCACCACGATGCGGCGCTTGCCGTCTTCGCGGCTCACCTGGTTGGGACCGGGCGCAATGTCGAGCGTGGCCACCTCGCCCAGCGGAATGAAGCTGGCGCGCAGGCCCTCGGCGCCCGCTCCCTTGGGCAGCGCCACGGGCAGCCGCTTGATGGCTTCCAGGTCGGTGCGCAGGTTTTCCGGCAGCCGCACGATGATGTCGAAGCGCCGGTCGCCGTCGAACAGCGTGCCGGCCTCGCGCCCGCCCACCGCGATGGAAATCGCGTCCTGCACGTCACCCACGTTCAGGCCGTAGCGCGCGGTCTTCTGGCGATCGATGTTCACGGTGAGCATCGGCAGGCCGGTGGTCTGCTCGACCTTCACCTCGGCCGCGCCGGGGATCTTGCCGAGCGCCTGCGACACCTCGGCCGCCGTCTGGTTGAGCACGTCCATGTCGTCGCCGAAGATCTTCACGGCCACGTCGCTGCGCACGCCCGAGATCAACTCGTTGAAGCGCAGTTGAATGGGCTGCGAGAACTCGTAGTTGTTGCCCGGCAGCTTTTCCACTTCTTCCTGCACGGCGGCGAGCAGCTCGGCGCGCGTGCGTCGAGACGCGCCGTCGACCGCGGGCCACTCGCTCTCGGGCTTGAGCATGATGTAGCCGTCGGAGATGTTCGGCGGCATCGGGTCGGACGCGATCTCGGCCGTGCCGGTGCGCGCGAACACGCGCTCGATTTCCGGAAACTTCGCCTTCAGCGTGCTTTCCAGCTGCTTCTGCATCTGGACCGACTGCGTGAGGCTGGTGCCCGGAATGCGCAGCGCCTGGATGGCGAAGTCGCCCTCGCTCAGGCTGGGCACGAACTCCGTGCCCAGGCGCGTGGCCAGCAGGCCCGACAGCACCACGGCCACCGCGGCCACGGTGATGACCAGCGCCTTGGCTTGCATCACGCGCGCCAGCAGCGGCTCGTAGCCGCGCTTGGCCCACAGCATCAAGCGGTTTTCCTTCTCGCTGACCTTGTTGCCGATGAACAGCGCCACGGCCGCGGGAATGAAGGTGATCGACAAGATCATCGCGCCCAGCAGCGCAATCACCACGGTGAAGGCCATCGGGTGGAACAGCTTGCCCTCCACGCCCGTGAGCGCAAAGATCGGCAGGTACACGATCATGATGATCAGCTGGCCGAACAGCAGCGGGCGCCGCGCCTCCTGCGAGGCTGCGAACACCTCGTGGAAGCGCTCGCTGCGCGTGAGCGGCCGCCCGTGCTTCGCCTGCGCATGGGCCAGGCGCCGCACGCAGTTCTCCACGATCACCACCGCCCCGTCGACGATGATGCCGAAGTCCAGCGCCCCCAGGCTCATGAGGTTGGCGCTGACCTTCTGGTTCACCATGCCGGTGAAGGTGAACAGCATCGACAGCGGGATCACCAGCGCGGTGATCAGCGCCGCGCGGATGTTGCCCAGGAACAGGAACAGCACGGCAATGACCAGCACCGCGCCCTCGAACAGGTTCTTCTTCACGGTGGCGATGGCCTTGTCGACCAGCACCGTGCGGTCGTACACGGTGACCGCCTTCACGCCCGCGGGCAGCGTGCGGTTCACTTCCTGCATCTTCCTGTCGACCGCCTGCGACACGGTGCGGCTGTTCTCGCCGATCAGCATGAACACCGTGCCCAGCACCACCTCGCGGCCGTTGTCGGTGGCCGCGCCCGTGCGCAGCTCCTGCCCGATGCCGACCTCGGCCACGTCCTGCACGCGCAGCGGAATGCCGCCCGCGTTGCCAAGAATGACGTTGCCGATGTCTTCGGCCGACTTCACCTGCCCCGGCGCGCGAATGAGGTACTGCTCGCCGCGCTTCTCGATGTAGCCCGCGCCCACGTTGGCGTTGTTGCGCTCCAGCGCGGTGACCAGGTCGGTCATGCTCAGGCCGTGGGCCAGCAGCTTGGCCGGGTCGGGCGCGATCTGGAACTCCTTGGCGTAGCCGCCGATGGAGTTGATCTCGGTCACGCCGGCCACGTTGCGCAGCTGCGGCTTGATGATCCAGTCCTGGATCTCGCGCAGGTCGGTCGGCGAATACGGCTGGCCGTCGGCCTTCTTCGCGCCCTCTTCCGCCTCCACGGTCCAGAGGTAGATCTCGCCCAGGCCGGTCGAGATGGGCCCGATCACCGGCGAGATGCCGCTGGGCATGCTCTCGCGCGCCGACTGGATGCGCTCGTTCACGAGCTGGCGCGCGAAGTAGATGTCGGTGCCGTCCTTGAAGATCACCGTCACCTGCGACAGGCCGTAGCGCGACAGCGAGCGCGTCTGCTGCAGGCCGGGCAGCCCGGCCATGACGGTCTCGATCGGGTAGGTCACGCGCTGCTCGGTCTCCAGGGGGGAGTAGCCGGGCGTGGCGGTGTTGATCTGCACCTGCACGTTGGTGATGTCGGGCACCGCGTCGATGGGCAGCTTCTGGTAGCTGAACACGCCGAGCGCCGCCATGCCGAGCACGGCGAGCAGCACGAACCAGCGCTGCGCAATGGAAAAACCGATGATGCGTTCGAACATGCGGCGTCCTCAGTGCGTGTGCGTGGCCGAGCTCTTGCCCTGCTGCGACTTCACGACGAAGCTGCCGCTCGCGGCATAGGCGGCGCCGGGCGTCAGGCCGCCGACGATCTCCACGCGCTTGCCGTCGCTGCGGCCCGTCTGCACGTGCTGCGGCACGAAGCCGCCGGGCACGCGCAGGAACACCGTGGGCTTGTCTTCCACCGTTTGAATCGCCTCAGCCGACACGGTCACGGGCGCGTCGGTCTCCGAGGCCACGAGCTCGACGTTCACGAACAGGCCCGGGCGCCAGATGCGCTGCGGGTTGGTCAGCGTGACGCGCGCGGTGGCGGTGCGCGTCTGCGCGCCGATGAGCGAGCCCACGTAAGACACCTTGCCGGCGGCCGTCTGGTCGAAGGCACTGGCGCGAATGGTCACCGGCTCGCCGATGCGCACCAGGTTCAGGTTGCCGGCGGCCACGCTGATCTCGGCCCACACGCTCGACAGGTCGGAAATGGTGAACACGTTGACGTCTTCCTTCACCGACTCGCCCAGCGCAATGTGCTTCTCGACCACCATGCCGTCGAAGGGCGCGCGCAGCTCGTAGCGACCGAGCGCGGCCGAGCCCGGGGTGGCGCCCAGCGCCAGCAGCTTCTGGTTGGCGTTGGCCACCTCGATCCGGGCCTCCTGCATGGCCTGCTCGGCCTGCAGGTAGTCCTGCTGCGGGGATATCTTTTCTTCCCACAGCTTCTTCTCGCGCTCGTAGGTGGTGCGGGCCAGCGCCAGCCGGCGCTGCGCCGTCTGCAGCGCGCTGCGCTGCTCCGACAGCGAAGGGCTGGACAGCACGGCCAGCACCTGGCCTCGCTTGACCTCCTGCCCCAGGTCGGCCGACACGCCCTCAACCACGCCCGCCACGCGCGGCACCACGTGGGCCGTGCGGTCTTCGTTGAACTTGATCTCGCCGGGCAGCTGCAGCGCCAGCTTGATGCGCGCGGGGCCGGCGCTTGCGATGGCGATGTCGGCGGCCTTGACCTGCGCGTCGGTGAAGGCGATCTTTTCTTCGCCTTCCTCGTGTGCCTTGTGTTCCTTGTGTTCCTTGTCCTCGCCGCCCTCCTTGCCAGGCGCGGCGGCGGCCTTGCCCGGTGCGCCACCCTCGGGTTTCTTGCCCTCGGCGTGGTGCTCCTTGTCGGCATGGCCGGCGGCCTCGCCGTGACCGTGGTCGTGGTCCTTGTCCGCTTCCTTGGTCGTTTCCTTGCCGGCCTCCTTGCCGTGGGCCTCGCCCTCTTCGTGGTGCTCGCCGTCGCCGTGCCTGGCCGCTTCGGCGTGGCCGGCCGCCTCGGGCTTGGCGGGCGAGGTGCGCAGAATCATCGCGCCGGCGCCGAGCCCCACGACGAGGACCACCGCGATGGCGATCCACTGCTTCTTGCCGATGCGCTCGGCCACTGGTTTGCGTTCTTGTGCGTTCATGGTGTGTGGAAACTGGGGTTCAGCGCGCGACGGGCGTCGCGAGCGGGAGTGCAAGGGCGGCGTCGTCGCCGTGGCGGCCCAGCAGCCGGTCGAGGTCGCCGGCCGCGCGGTGCGCGTCGGCCAGCGCCAGCAGGTACTGCGCGCGCACCTGGAACAGCGTGCGTTGCGCGTCCAGCGCCTCCAGGAAGCTGAACTTGCCGAGTTCGAAGCCCCTGGTCGCGGCCTTGTAGGCGGTCTCGGCGCCGGGCAGCGCGTCGCGCTGCAGCGTCTGGGCGGTGGCGCGCGCGGAGTTCAGGCGCTCGGTGGCCTGGGCCACGTCGGTGCCCAGCTGCAGCTCGGCAGCGGCCAGTTCGTCGCGCGCCTTCTCCTCGCGGCTCAGCGCCTCGGCCACGTTGCCGCGGTTGGTGTCGAAGATCGGCAGCGGAATCGACAGCCCCACCACCACCTGGTTGCGCCGCCCGCCGCCCGTCTCGCCTTCGGAAGACGGCACGCGCTTGGCACCGAGCGACACGGTCACGTCGGGCATGCGTTTGGCCTGCTCCAGCTCGGACAGCGCCCGGCGCCGTTCGACCTCGAGCCGCGCCTGCCGCACCACGGGCGCGGCGGCCAGCAGGCTTTGCATGTCCTGTGCCGGCGCCATGGCCGGCAGCTGGTCGACCGCGCCGTCCACCTGCGTGAAGCGCGGGGCCGCGTTGCCCCACAGCGCGGCCAGCTGCTGGCGCGCCGAGCGCAGCGTGCCTTCGGCCTGCAGCAGCTCGACGCGAATGCCCGCCTCGGCCACGCGCGCCCTGGTCTCTTCCAGCGGCGAGACCTTGCCGGCGGCCACCCGGTTGGCGGCCGCGCGGGTGCCCGACTGCGCAAGGCCCACCGAATCCTGCGCAAGGCGCAGCCGCTCCTGCGCGGTCAGCACCTCGAAGAAGGCAGTGACGGTGGCCGCGCGAATCTCGGCGCGGCGGGCGTCCAGCGCCGACGCGGCCTGGTCGCGCGCGCGCTCGGCCGCCGTCACCCGCGCCGCGCGCTTGCCGCCCAGTTCGAGGGGCTGGTTCAGCATCAGCGTGGTGGTGCGGTTGTCGCGGCGCAGGTCTTCCACCTGCGCGTCGAGCGTGGGGTTGGGCCAGGCGCCGGCCTGCACGATGGCGGCCTCGGTCGCGTCCTGCTCGCGCGATGCGGCGTACAGGCCCGGGTTGGCCTGCAGCGCCATCGCGAGCGCGGCCTGCAGGTTCAGCGGGCCGGAGGGCTCCAGCGTGCGCGTGGCCGCACGGGAGGACGAATGAGGGGAGCCGGCCGAGGTCTGCACGACCTGCGAAAAAACCGGGGGCGCCGCCAAGGCCAAGACGGCCAGCGGCACGAAGAGCGTGCGCATCGAATTCTCCTGGGTTGCAAAACAACGGACGGACGAATTCGGCGAGAAAGGCTCAGCTGATGATGAAGATCAGAAGGTGGGTGGGTTCTCTCGCCGAATCAGAGGGCGAGAGACCAGTCGGGCCGCACGGGAACGTCGGCGATGTGCGAGGCGAAGCGCTCGGCGGGCGTCATGCGCGGGGTCTGCGCGATGCGGGCCGCGGCCAGCGCCGGCTCGGTGGAGGCGTCGGCATGCTGTGCCCAGCCTGCATGGCAGACCGCGCAGTCGCCGACCACGGCATTGGGCTGCGTGCTCGAATTTTTCTGCGCCCCCTCGCCGCTGTGGCTGCGGTCGGTGTCCCGGCCTTCGCTGTCGTGGTGGCCCCAGTGCTCGGGCTGCGTGTCGCGCTCGTGCTGGCAGTACGCCGATGCCGCGGCCCAGCTGAGCTGCAGCGGCAAGAGAACGAGCAGGAAGATGAGGAGCCAGCGGCGCATGGAGGCAAAAAGTATATCGGCGGCCTTCGGCGCGTCTTGCGCCAATGCCCCTGCAATCCGCAGGCCCGGCGCAATGTATGACGGCAGGGGGAGCGTTTGTCCGTCAATAGGATTACTAAATCGTAACTGGCGTAGCGAAAGCGCTTCGTTACCATCTATCGATGCGCATTCTTGTCATTGAAGATGAGCCCAAGCTCGGCGACTACCTCAAGAAGGGACTCGAAGAGAACGGCTATGTGGTGGATATCGCCCGCGATGGCATCGAAGGAAAGTACCTTGCGACGGAGGGCGACTACGCCCTCGTCCTGCTCGATGTGATGCTTCCCGGCATCGACGGCTTCGGCGTGCTGCAGGCCATACGCCGCACGAAGAACGTTCCCGTGCTGGTGCTCACCGCGCGCGACAAGGTCGAAGACCGCGTGCAGGGGCTGCAGCAGGGCGCGGACGACTATCTCGTCAAACCCTTCTCTTTTTCAGAGCTGCTGGCCCGCGTGCAGGCGCTGCTGCGGCGCGGCAAGCCGCAGGAATCGACCCATCTCCGGCTGGCCGACCTCGAGGTCGACCTCATCAGCCGCAAGTGCGCACGCAACCGCACACGCCTGGAGCTCACGGCCAAGGAGTTCACGCTGCTCGTCGTGCTGCTGCGCCGGCGCGGCCAGATCCTGTCGCGCACCACGCTCGCCGAGCAGGTGTGGGACATGAACTTCGACAGCGACACCAACGTGGTGGAGGTGGCCATCCGCCGCCTGCGCAGCAAGCTGGACGACCCGTTCGACGTGAAGCTGCTGCACACGGTGCGCGGCATGGGCTACGTGCTGGAAGACCGCTCCTGGGCATGAGCCCGCGGCCGCAACGGCTCTCGCTGCAGCGCCGGCTGTCGCTCTGGTTCGCCGCGCAGACGCTGTTCGGCCTGAGCGTGGTCTGCCTGGCGGTGTACATGGTCACGGCCTGGAGCTTCGGGCAGAAGCAGGAAGACGAGATCGGCCAGAAGGCCGTGCTGGTACAGCACCTGCTGCAGGAGGCCGAAAAAGGCGGCGACCTGGTATTCCTTCGGCACAAGCTGGACGACTTTTTCTCGATGCAGGACGACGTGTCGCTGCGCATCTCGCACGCAGGCCGCGAGCTCTTCCAGTCCACCCCCGCGCCGGGCGCCCACTGGATGCGGCGCGACCTCGAGGTGCCCTGGACGCAGGGCGGCACGACGCTGCAGCTGTCCGTGCAGCTCGGCGTGAACATGGTGCAGGAGGTGCGGCTGCTGCGGCGCCTGGCGTGGACGCTGCTGGGCGCCGTGGTGCTGGGCACCGCGCTGGTCTCGCTCACGGGCATGTGGCTGGTGCGGCGCGGCCTGCGCCCGCTGAGGGCGCTGGCCGACCGCACCGCGGCCATGGCGCCCGACAAGGCCAACCAAGCCATCGACGCCATGGCCTTCGCCGAAGAGCTTCGCCCGTGGATCACGCAGTTCAACGCGCTGCTGCTGCGGGTGCAGCGGGCCTATGTGCAGCTGGAGTCCTTCAATGCCGACGTGGCGCACGAGCTGCGCACGCCGCTGGCCAACCTGATCGGCTCGACCGAGCTGGCGCTCACGCGCCCGCGCAGCAACGAGGAGCTGCAGACGGTGCTGGCGTCCAACCTCGAGGAAATCGGGCGGCTGTCGGGCATCGTCACCGACATGCTGTTCCTGTCGCAGGCCGAGCGCGGCGGGGCGATGCGCAAGCGGGCCGCCACGCAGCTGGCCGTGCAGGCCGCCGACGTGATCGACTTCTACGACGCCATGCTGGAAGAAGCCGGCCTGCGCGCCGAGGTGCGGGGCGACGCCACGGCCGACGTGGACGCCGCGCTGATCCGGCGCGCCCTGTTCAACCTGCTGGGCAACGCGATCCGCTTTGCCGCGCCGGCGTCGACCTTGCGCATCGAGATCGGGGAAGACGACGCGAACGAGTTCGCAGTGGCCGTGGTCAACCAGGGCGAGCCGATCGACCCGGCAGCCCTGCCCCGCCTGTTCGAGCGCTTCTACCGCGCCGCGCACGCCCGCGACGGCTCCACCCGGCACCACGGCCTGGGCCTGTCGATCGTGGAAGCCATTGCGCGCATGCACGGCGGGCGCGTGTTCGCGTCGAGCCAGGGCGGCGAGACGCGCATCGGGTTCACCGTGCGGCGCGGGGACTGAGCCGCCGCCGCGCGCCCTTCAGGACTTGGCCGCCGCGCCGACCTCTGCAGTGCCGGCCGGCACGCTCGCCTTGCGGCCGATGAACAGGTTGATCAGCGGCCCGGTCATCGCGGTGGTCACCAGCGCCATCACCAGCAGCATCGTGAACAGCTCGGGGCCGATGAGGCCGGCGTCCAGCCCGATCTTCATGACGATGAGTTCCATCAGCCCGCGCGCATTCATCAGCGAGCCGGTGGCCAGGCTGTCGCGCCAGCCGTAGCCGGCCATGCGCGCGCCGATGGCGCCGCCGGCGATCTTGCCGAAGGCGGCCACCGCCAGGATCAGCATCATGGCGCCGAAGCCCGCGCCCGAGAATGCGCTGGACGTGGTGCCCAGCCCCGCCAGCGCGAAGAACAGCGGCATCAGCACCACGATCGAGATCGGCTCGATGCGCTCGGTCAGCGACTTCAGCAGCCGGTCGTCGCGCGGCAGGCAGGCGCCGAACAGGAAGGCGCCGAACACCGCATGCAGGTGCAGCCACTCGGTGACCAGCGCGGTGGCCAGCAGGCCGATCATCAGCGCGGCCATCAGCGTGATCGACGGCTCGCCCTCGGGCGCCTTGGTGCGCAGCAGCCAGGCGAAGGCCGGCTTGACGGCCAGGAACAGCACGCACAGCACCACCACCATGCCCAGCGTGGTCTTCAGCAGGCCGTGGAAGCCCTCGCCCGCGCCGACCATCGCCACCACGAAGGCCAGCAGGATCCAGGCGAACACGTCGACCACCGCGGCCGCGCCGAGCGACAGCTGGCCGAAGGAAGTGCGCGTCATGCCGCGGTCCTTCAGGATGCGCGCCATCACCGGGAACGCGGTGATCGACAGCGCCGCCGCGATGAACAGCGCAAAAGGCCAGAAGCCCACGCCGGCCGGTGCCAGCGAGGGATGCAGCGCCGGCGCGATGGCAATGCCCAGCGCGGCCGGCACCACGGTGCTCAGCACGCCCACGTAGCCGGCGGAGCGCAACTGCTCGCGCACGCCCTGCGACGCCCGCAGCTCCAGGCCGACCACGAACATGAACAGCACCAGCCCCAGCGTGGACAGCGACGACAGCCCCTGCAGCGACTCCTTGGAGAACAGCTGCGCATGCAGCGAAGGAAACAGCGCACCCATCACGACCGGGCCCAGCATGAGCCCCGCCGCCATTTCGCCCACCACGCTGGGTTGGCCCACGTAGCGAAGCACCCAGCCGCAGACGCGCGCGGTGGTCAGGATGACGATGAGTTGCAGCAGCAGCGAGGTGGCGGACATGGATCGGATCGCTTCGTTGACAAAAGTGTCCGCAATGTTAGTTCGAACCCGGTTCGCGGCGCCAGAGGCTCGCCAGGCCGGGGGATGCAATGGCATGATGGCCCGCACCCGCCATGGAGTTCCTCAAGTTCATCCGCTCCGTCGAAGAGCTTCTGTACGAAGTGATGACGTGGCTGCTCTTCTATCCCAGGACGTTCTGGCGCGTCCTGCGGCACCCGCTGGCCCTGGCAGCAAAGGCCGAAGCCGAACTGAGCGAGCCCGACGAAGAGCAGTTCACCGATCTCGTGAGCCCGCCGCTGTTCCTGATGCTGTCGGTGCTGCTGATGCACCTGGTCGAGGTGGGCCTGCACACCCAGCTCGCCAGCATCGGCAGGCCGACGCCGCTGGCCAGCCAGGTGCTCGCCTCCGAAACCAACCTGCTGATCTTTCGCGCCATTGCGTTCAGCATCTTCCCCATGTCGATGGCGGTGGGCCTGCTGGGCAGGCAGAAGCGCGCCATCGACCGCACGACGCTGCGCCGGCCGTTCTACCTGCAGTGCTTCCTGGCAACACCCTTCATGGTGGCCTGCTCGGCGGCGACCCTCTTCGGGCAGCACGTCTCGGGCGTGGCGGCGGGTGTGGTCGTGCTGGTGGCGACGGCGTGGTACCTGGGTGTAGAGACCGCGTGGTTCCGTTCGCGGCTGGGCATCGGCCGCGGGCGGGCGCTGGCCATCTCGGTCTGGCTGCTGACGGTGGCGCTGGTGCTGGTCATGGGCGCGGGCCTGCTGATCTTCAATCCGACGCTGTCCACGGGCGGGCCGGCGAGCAGCTGAAGCTCAGCGTGCCGCGCGCATCAGCCGCAGCCCGTTCGCCACCACCAGCAGGCTCGCGCCCATGTCCGCGAACACGGCCATCCACATGCTCGCGCTGCCGAACACGGCCAGCACGAAGAACACCGCCTTGATGCCCAGCGCCAGCGAAATGTTCTGCCACAGCACCGCATGCGCGCGGCGCGACAGGCGGATGGTCTCGGGAATGCGGCGCAGGTCGTCGTTCATGATGACCACGTCGGCCGCTTCCATGGCGGTGTCCGTGCCGGCGCCGCCCATGGCAAAGCCGATGTCCGCCTGCGCCAGCGCGGGGGCGTCGTTGATGCCGTCGCCGGTCATCGCGACGGCGCCGTAGCGCTGCTGCAGGGCCTTGATGGCGGCCAGCTTTTCTTCCGGCAGCAGGTTGCCGCGCACGTCCTCGATGCCGGCATGCGCGCCGATGTTCTTCGCGGTGGCGGCGTTGTCGCCGGTGAGCATGACGGGCACCACGCCCAGCGCTCGCAGCTCGGCCACCGCGGCCTGGGACGATTCCTTGATGGTGTCGGCCACGGCGAACAGCGCGAGCACGGCCTTGTCGGACGCCAGCAGCGTGACGGTGCGCCCGGCCTCTTCATGGCGCTGGAGCTCTGCCTCGAGTTCGGGCGAACACAGCCCGCGCTCTTCGATCAGGCGGTGGTTGCCCAGCACATAGGCCTGGCCCGCGACCGTGGCCTGCACGCCCCGCCCGGGCAGCGCGGTGAAGTCGGCCGCCTCTTCGAGCGCCTGCTCGCCCGCTTTCTCGCGCGGCCCCTTCAGCCCCTCGGCGATGGCTTTGGACACCGGGTGGTCCGAGCGGCCCGCGATGCGCGCGGCCGTTGCGAACACCACGGCCTCGCTGGCCGAGGCATCGAGCAGCGACGAGGCCACCAGCTTGGGCTTTCCTTCGGTGATGGTGCCGGTCTTGTCGAGCGCGATCGCCTTGAGCTTGCGCGCCTCCTCGAGGTAGGTGCCGCCCTTGATGAGAATCCCGCGCCGCGCGGCCGAGGCCAGCGCGCTCACCACGGTGACGGGCGTGGAGATGACCAGCGCGCACGGGCATGCGATGACCAGCAGCACCAGCGCCTTGTAGAGCGCCTGCAGCCACGTCCAGTCCATGAACAGCGGCGTGAACACGGCCACGGCCAGCGCCATCACGAACACCGTGGGCGTGTAGACGGCGGCGAAGCGGTCGACGAAGCGTTGCGTCGGCGCGCGCGAGCCTTGCGCTTCCTCCACCGCATGGATGATGCGCGCGAGCGTGGTGTTGGCGGCCACCGCCGTCACGCGGAACTCCAGCGCGCCGGTCTGGTTGATGGTGCCCGCGAACACCGGGTCGCCCACGGTCTTGTCGACCGGAATGCTCTCGCCCGTGACCGGCGCCTGGTCGATGGCGCTCGTGCCCGCGGTGACTACGCCGTCCAGCGGCACACGCTCGCCGGGGCGGATGCGGGCAATGGCGTCCAGCGCGACGGCATTGGCCATCACGGACTGCCAGCTGCCGTCGGGCTGCTTCACTTCGGCCTGCTCGGGCGCGAGCGCCAGCAGGCCCTGGATGGCGTTGCGCGCGCGGTCGACGGCGCGGGCCTCGATGAGCTCGGCAATCGCGTACAGCGCCATCACCATCGCGGCCTCGGGCCACTGGCCGATGACGAACGCGCCGGTCACCGCCACGGCCATCAGGGCATTGATGTTCAGGCGGCCGCGCACCAATGCGGCAAAGCCTTTCTTGTAGGTGTCCAGGCCCGCCAGGCCGATGGCACCGAGCGCCAGCACCATCTCGGCGGCCATGAACCCCTTGCCCTCGAACCCCATGAACGAGATCGACTCGGCCGCCACGGCCAGCACCAGCGCGGCGATGAGGCGTACCAGGCCCACGCTCATGCCCGCGATCTGCGCGGGCGCGGCGGCGGCCTGCGTGCCCGACGCGGGGCCGCCCGCGGCGTTCAATGGCTCGGGCTTGAAGCCGGCCTTGCGGATGGCGGCCAGCGCCTCGGGCAACGCGCCGTCGTCGGTGGTGATGGCCATGGTGCGTTCGCCCAGCCGAAAGCGCAGCGCCTTGACGCCCGCCACGGGCTCGAGGGCACGGCGGATTTCGGACTCTTCGACGGCGCAGTCCATGGTGGGGATGCGAAAGAGCAAGGCGCCTTGAGGCATGTCCGCCACATCGGGCGCCAGCGGCACCGGGCCGTGGCTGCCGGCGCAGCAGGCGTCGGCGGCATGCGGGTGGGCGTGCGCAGGGGCTTGGGTGGGTGCATGGTCATGGCCGTGGTCATGACCGTGGCCATGGTCGTCGGCATGTGAATGCGCATGCGGCGCGGGCTGCTTCAAGGCGTTCTCGTTCGTCATGCAACCGATTGGAAACCCTGAAGCAGGTGTAGAGTCAAACGCTCTTTTCCATTCGTTCATTTGCCGCATCATGAAAATCGGGGAACTGGCCAAGGTCGCGAACACGCCGGTCGAAACCATCCGGTACTACGAGCGCGAGCAGCTGCTGCCCGAGCCCGCGCGCACCGACGGCAACTACCGCATCTACGACGAAGACCACGCCCAGCGCCTGGGCTTCATCCGCCGCTGCCGCTCGCTGGACATGACGCTCGACGAGATCCGCAGCCTGCTGAAATTCCGCGACGCACCGCAGGAAGACTGCGGCCAGGTCAACCAGCTGCTGGACGACCACATCGGCCACGTGGCCGCGCGCATCGCGGAACTGAAGATGCTCGAGAAGCAGCTGAAGGCGCTGCGCCTGCAGTGCGGCGGGCCGATGTCGGCGAACGCCTGCGGCATTCTGCAGGAGCTGGACACGGCGGCCGGCGCGCCCGACGCCTTCGCCCAGCATGCGGGCCACGTGCATGGCGCGCTGCATCCGCCGGCCAAGCGCGCCGGCTGACCTCCCCGCGGCGCCGCTTCCTACGCAGGCGGCGAGCACGGCTGGATTTGCCCCGTCTTCTGGAGCAAATGCACTAGGCCATCTGGTGCATACGCAGCTGTTTCGAGGCACGGCGCAAACCTAACATTCCTTTCACCAGGCAGCTTCGCCTGGGCATTTTTCGAAAGGAATCCGCCATGAACAAGAACACCGTCGACGGCACGCTCAAGCAGGTCAAGGGCTCCGTGAAGGAAGCGCTCGGCAAGGTCACGGGCAACGACAAGCTCGAGGCCGAAGGCGCCACGGAAAAGGTCGAGGGCAAGGTGCAGGAAGGCGCCGGCAAGGCCCAGCAGGCCGCCAAGGACCTGGCCGACAAGGTGCGCCCGTCGAAGTGAACGCGCATCGCACCCTCCCCCATTGAATGAAGGACGACAACACCATGTTCGAACGAACCGAAGGCGCGATGCAGAACATCGCAGGAAAGATCCAGGACGCCGTGGGCGGCGCCACGGGCAATGTCGGCACGCAGATCGAAGGCAAGGCACGCCAGGTCGCCGGGCGCACGCAGCAGGGCTACGGCGAGGTGCTGGCCCAGCTGCGCAGCGCGGCGCGCACCAGTCCCGTCGCCACGCTGGCGGCGGTGGCGGCCGTGAGCTTCATCGCCGGCGCGCTGTGGTCCCGGCGCTGAGCGCGCCGTCCCATCGAACATTCAGGGAAGCAACAACATGAACACAACCACCCTCCTGACGGCCGAAAGGCTGCGCCCTTGGCCGTCACGCGTCTCCTGGGGCGCCGTCTTCGTCGGCCTGTTCCTCGCACTCGCGACCTACCTGTTCCTGGGCGTGCTCGGCACGGCCGTGGGCTCCGGCGCCATCGATGCGCTGGGCGAACGCAACCCGCTCGCCGGCTTCGGCACGGGCACCGGCCTGTGGGTCGGCGCGTCCACGCTCATCGCGCTGGCCGTGGGCGCCTTCTTTGCCGGGCGCTCCGCGCCGGGCAAGGGCATCCTGCACGGCGTGCTGTGCTGGGCGGTGACCACGCTGGTCACGGTCTATGCCATTTCGTCGCTGGCAGGCGGCGTCATCGGCGCGGCCTCCGGCGTGGCGGGCACCGGCCTGTCGCTCGCCGGCCAGGGGGTGGCGGCCGCCGCGCCCACGCTGGCGTCCGGCGTGAAAGACCAGCTGCAGAAGAACGGCATCAACTTCGACCTGTCCGACGCCCGCGCCCAGCTCGAAACCCTGCTGCGCCAGACCGGCAAGCCCGCGCTCGACCCCGACAAGCTGAAGGCCGACGCCCGTGCGGCAGCCAGCGACGGCAAGGCGAGCGCCGCAGATGCGGCCACCACGCCGCAGACCTCGGCGGACGATCTCGCGGCCTTCTTCGAGCGCCTGCGCCAGAAGGCGCAGCCCGGCTTGGACGCGGCCGACAAGGACGCGCTGGTGAACATCATTGCCGCGCGCACCGGCAAGAGCCGCGCCGAAGCCGAGCAGGTGGCGAACAACTACGAGCAGAGCTTCAACCAGGCGGTCGCCAAGTACAACGCCTTCAAGCAGCAGGCCGAGCAGAAGGCCCGCGAAGCCGGCGATGCGGCGGCCAAGGGCGTGAGCCATGCCGCCTGGGCGGGCGTGATCGTCCTGCTGCTGGGCGCCCTGGTGTCGGGCGGCGCGGGCTTCCTGGGCCGGCGCAGCAGCCCCGACTGACCACAGAAAAAGCGGAAGGCACCGCTCTGCGCGGCCGGGTTCTAATGGCGCGCATGCGGGCTTTCCGCGGTTCGAGACGTACACGATGAACGATCGCGTTCTACAGACCCAGACCGACAGACGACAGCTCCAGCAGATCATCACCGGCCTCACCGAGGGCGTGATGCTGGTCGAGCCCGACCAGCGCATCGTCTGGGCCAACGAGGCCGCGCTGAAGATGCACGGCGTCGGCACCGTGGCCGACCTGGGCGGCAACGTCACGCAGTACCGCGAGCGTTTTCGCCTGCGCTACCGCAACAACCACCCGCTGCAGGAAGGCCAGTACCCGATCGAGCGCGTGATTGCCGGCGAATGCTTCAGCGACGTGATCGTCGAGGTGTTTCCGGCGCACGACGAAACGGTGAACTGGGTGCACCGCGTGCGCAGCCTGGTGCTGACCAACACCGACGGCGAGCCCGACTGCCTCGCGCTCATCCTGCACGACGCCAGCGAGTGGGCCAGCGCCGAGAACCGCTTCGAGAAGACCTTCAATGCCAACCCGGCGCCCGCTGTGATCTGCCGCCTGAGCGACCAGCGCTACATCAAGGTCAACCAGGGCTTCCTGGAAATGACGGGCTATGTGCGCGAACAGGTCATCGGCCGCTCGGTGTACCAGCTCGACGTTTTCGAGAACGCCGACAAGCGCGACCTGGCGGTGGAGCGGCTGGGCGAAGGCGGCACCATCCCGCAGATGGAGGCCGAGCTGCGGCTGCCCGACGGCGGCCACAAGCCGGTGGTGGTGGCCGGCCAGCCGATCGACATCGGCGAGGAGGCCTGCATGCTCTTCACCTTCATGGACCTGGAGCCGCGCCGCAAGGCCGAGAGCACGCTGCGCCAGAGCGAGGAACGGTTCCAGAAGGCGTTCCGCATGCTGCCCGTGCCCAGCGCCGTGCTGGGGGCGCAGGACCTGACGCTGCTCGACATCAACGAGGCGTTCACCGCGGTGACCGGCTACGCGCCCGAAGACCTGGTCGGCCGCGCCGCGGACACGGCCGGCATCTGGCTGGACGATGCGCGCGAAGCCATCGCGGCCCAGCTGGCGCAAAGCGGCAGCGTGAGGGCCGCCGAGTTCCGCGTCGGCCGCAAGGACGGCGAGCCCGTCGACTGCCTGGTGTCCGCCGAGAACGTGACGATCAACGGCCAAGCCTGCGTGCTCATGGCCTGGCTGGACATCAGCGAGCGCAAGCGCTCCGAGCTGGAGCTGGTCAGCGCCATCGAGACCGTGATGAAGGACGCCTCCTGGTTCAGCAAGTCGCTGATCGAGAAGCTGGCCAACGTGAAGCGGCACAATGAGCAGGGCCGCGCCCCCCAGCTGGACGACCTGACCCCGCGCGAGCGCGACGTGTTCGACGCGCTGTGCGAAGGCCAGGCCGACAAGGAGATCGCCAAGAAGCTCGGCGTGGCGCTGAGCACGGTGCGCAACCATGTGTCCACCGTGTACGCCAAGCTCGACGTGCACAGCCGCGGCGCGGTGGTGCTCTGGGCGCGCAACCACGGCTACTTCGTGGCGCGCCGCCCGCCGCCGGCGGACTGAAGCGCGGGCCTACTTGCCCACGAGCTGCGACAGCTTTTCCGCCTCGAAGCTCTGGTCGCGCGCCGCGTCGCACGGCACGCAGTCCTTGGTGCCCGGCTGGGCCGACAGCTTTTCGATGGCCTGCCACAGCAGCGCGATCTGGTGCTCCTGGCTGGAAGCGTTGTCGATCAGCCCGCGCATGGCCTGGCTCAGCGGATCGTCTTCCTGCGTGATGCCGTAGGCGGAGAACTTCTGCGGCGCGGCCACGTCGGCGCTTTCGCCACTCGCGCTGCTCTTCGACGGGATGATGCGTGCCGGAATGCCCACCGCCGTCGCCCCCGCCGGCACCGGCTTGATGACCACCGCGTTGCTGCCGATCTTCGCGCCGTCGCCCACCACGAATCCGCCCAGCACCTTGGCGCCGGCGCTCACCACCACATTGCGGCCCAGCGTCGGGTGCCGCTTGGCGCCCTTGTAGAGCGAGGTGCCGCCCAGCGTCACGCCCTGGTAGATGGTGCAGCCGTCGCCGATCTCGGCGGTCTCGCCCACCACCACGCCCATGGCATGGTCGAAGAACACCCGTTCGCCGATCTTGGCCGCCGGGTGGATCTCGATGCCGGTCAGGCCGCGCGCGCAGTGCGCGATGAAACGGCCCGACCACTTGAAGCCGTGGTTCCAGCACGCGTGGGCCCACCGATGCAGCACCACGGCATGGAAGCCGGGGTAGAGCGTCATCACTTCCCAGGCGCTGCGGGCGGCCGGGTCGCGTTCGAGGATGCACCGGATGTCGGCGCGCAGTCGAGAGAACATCGCTGCCTTTGTTTTCGTTATATCGATAGGGGGCGCGCAGTCTATAACCCGCCGTCATCGCGTACAGGCAATGGGGGTTTACGGACCCGTCGGGCCTGTCGGGTCCATCGGGGCGGTGGCGCCGCGGGGCGGGCGCGTGGCGTCGCTCATGGCCTTGGCGATGCCGCGCAGGATATGGATCTCTTCCGGCGTGGGCTGGGCCCGGTTGAAAAGCTGCTGCAGCCGCGGCATGAGCTTCTTGGGCGCCTGCGGGTCCAGAAAGCCGATCTCCACCAGCGAGCGCTCCCAGTGGTCGAGCATGCCGGCCACGGCCTGCGCGTCGGCCTGCACGGAGGGCGTGGCCTCGCGCACGCCATAGCCGCCCAGCGCCAGGCGCCATTCGTAGGCCACCACCTGGATGGCCGCGCCCAGGTTGAGCGAGCCGAACTTCGGGTCGGTGGGAATGGTCAGCGCCACGTTGCAGCGGTACACGTCTTCGTTTCGCATGCCGAAACGCTCGGAGCCAAACAGGAAGGCGACATGCTGGTCGCCCTGCTTTGCCAGGGGTTCCAGGTGCTCGCGCGGGGTGCGGGTGGGCGGGCCGAAGTCGCGCGCGATCATGGCCGTGGCGCACAGGTGGGTCACGCCGTCGAGGGCTTCATCGAGGGTCTCGACGATGCGGGCGTTTGTCAGCACGTCGAGCGCGCCGCTGGCGCGCTGGATGGTTTCCTCGCGCCGCAGCACGTTGGCCCAGCGCGGCGCCACCAGCACGAGGTCGTCGAAACCCATGGTCTTCATGGCGCGGGCGGCGGCGCCCACATTGCCGGCGTGGCTGGTCTGGATCAGGATGAAACGGGTGCGCATGGCGGGTTGGGGAGACACGAACGGGCGGACCCGGTAAAATCCCCCGATTCTCGCCGCCCGCATCGCCGGGCCGCTTCCAGGGGTTCCCAGAGGCTCCTTTCCTGTTCTTCTCACAATCCAATGTCGTCCCCCAACCTGCATCCCATGCTCAATGTGGCCGTCAAGGCCGCACGCGCCGCCGGCGCGATCATCAACCGCGCCGCCCTCGACGTCGAGGCCGTGCGCATCTCCCAGAAGCAGGTCAACGACTTCGTCACCGAAGTCGATCACGCCAGCGAGAAGGTCATCATCGAGACCTTGCTTGGCGCGTACCCGGGGCACGGCATCCTGGCCGAAGAATCGGGCACCGAGCATGGTGCGCAAGACTCCGACTACGTCTGGATCATCGATCCGCTGGACGGCACCACCAACTTCATCCACGGCTTCCCGGTGTACTGCGTGTCCATCGCGCTGTCGGTGCGCGGCAAGATCGAGCAGGCCGTCATCTACGACCCGAGCCGCAACGACCTGTTCACCGCCACCAAGGGGCGCGGCGCCTACATGAACGACCGGCGCATCCGCGTGTCCAAGCGCGTGAAGCTCAGCGAGTGCCTGATCTCCACCGGCTTCCCGTTCCGCACCGGCGACAACTTCAAGCAGTACCTGGCCATCATGGCTGACATGATGCCCCGCATGGCCGGCCTGCGCCGCCCCGGCGCCGCCGCGCTCGACCTGGCCTACGTGGCCGCCGGCTTCACCGACGGCTTCTTCGAAACCGGCCTCAACCCCTGGGACGTGGCCGCGGGTTCGCTGCTGGTCACCGAGGCCGGCGGCCTGATCGGCAACTTCACGGGCGAGCCCGACTTCATCGAGCAGCGCGAATGCCTGGCCGCCGCACCGCGCATCTACGGCCAGCTGGTGCCGCTGCTCGCCAAGTACTCCAAGTTCGCCAACGTGGACGACAAGCTGCGCGCCAGCGACCGCGTGCGCGCGGTGTCCGCCTCGACCAAGTCGAACCCGGAAGACGCCTCGGCCGACCTGTACGCCCGCAGCACGGTGGTCGACTTCGCCGACGCGCCGGCCGACGGCGACGCGCCCGCCGCGGCACCCGCCGCGCCGCGCAAGCTCACGCGCATCCGCCGCGACGCACCCACTGCCGGTGGCCCCTCCGAGGGCGACGCTTCCGCCAAGTGATGCCGGGGCCCCACGCCGCGCCCCGCCTTCGCGCCGCCCTGCGCATTGCGCTGAGCCACTACGTCGCGAGCGGGCTCACCGTGGCGCTGGGGCTGCTGTTCATCTCGGGCGGCATCCACTTCTGGCTGGGCACGCTCGCGGCCTCGGCCGCCGCAACCGGCGTGATCGTCACCGCGCCGCCCGACCTGCCCGGCCCGCGCCGCGGCAAGTTCCTGCAGATGCTGCCGGCGCCGCTCATCGGGCTGCCGCTGTTCTTTGCGGTGCAGATGCTGCACACCGCCCCCATCCGCCTCGGGCTGCTGCTGGTGCCCGCCACCTTCATGGCCTTCCTGGCCATGGCCTGGGGCAAGCGGGGCATTCCCATCGCCATCGCGGTGATGTTCTCCATGATCTTCTCGATGGCCACGCCCACGCCCACCGGCATGGCCGACGCGCTGGAGCGCACCTGGCACTTCGGCATGGGCGCCGGCCTGTACGTGATCTGGGCGACGCTGTCGAACCTGCTGCTCAACGGGCGCTTTCGCACCCAGTCGATCGCCGACGTGCTGTATTCGCTGGCCGCGCTGATGCGCACCGAGGCCAGCCAGTTCCTGCCGCAGGACGAAACGCGCGACGTGCGCGACACCCCCGCCCCGCTGCTGGGCCAGCTGCTGCGCGAGCAGGCCGCGCTGGCCGACCAGCTGCAGGCCACGCGCGACATCGTGCTCGAGTCGCCGCGCACGCCGCGCCGCCAGCGGCTGGCCGCCATGCTGGTGATCGTGCTCGAAATGCGCGACCAGCTGCTGGCCAGCGAGCTCGACCTCGACACCCTGCGCGCCCACCCGGCGCATGCCGAGGCGCTCATCCAGATGCGCACCGTGCTCGAGGAACTGTCCGACGAAACCATCGCGCTGGCCGACGCCCTGCTGATGCGCCGCCACCCCGAGGCCGTGGCCGACCGCCGGCCACGGCTGGCGGCCATCCATGTCTCGTCCGACGACAGCAACAGCCACGGTGGCCACATCGGGCCCACCGCCGCCATGCTCGCGCGCGGGCTGGCCAGCCGCATCGGCCACATCAACGACGAGGTGCTGCGCCTGTCGGCCATGGCGCGCGGCGACGTCGAGCCCAACCTGGCGGTGGTGCGCGCCAACTGGCAGATGTTCGTGAGCCCGACCGACTGGTCGTTTCGCCCCTTCTTCACGCTGTGGCGCTGGGACCAGCCGCCGCTGCGCCATGCCATTCGCGCCGCGCTGGCCATTGCCGCGGGCTACGCCATCGCGGTGTCGATGCCCTGGGGCTCGCACGACTACTGGATTTTGCTGACCATCGTGGTGGTGCTGCGCGGCAGCCTCTCGCAGACGCTGGAGCGCCGCAACGCGCGGGTGGCCGGCACGCTGCTGGGCTGCGTGCTCGCGGTGGCGCTGCTGTCGGGGCATCCGTCGGCGCTGATGCTGCTGGTGATCGTGACCGTGGCGCAGGCCATTGCGCACAGCTTCGCGGTGCGCCGCTACCTCATCACCGCCGTGGCGGCCACCGTGCTCGGCCTGGTGCAGGCCCACATGCTGAACGTGGGCGTGGCACCCATCTTCGCGCTGTTCGAGCGCATTGCGGACACCCTCATCGGCGCCACGCTCGCCTGGGGCTTCTGCTACGTGTTGCCCTCGTGGGAGCGCACGCAGATTCCGGCGCTGGTGGCGCGCGTGCTCACCGCGCAGGCGCGCCATGCGCGCCTGGCGCTCGGCCTGGGCCAGCTGCAGGCCATCGACAGCAGCCCCGAACTCGAATGGCGCCTCGCGCGCCGCGAGGCCTACGACAGCCTCTCGGCGCTGGTGCAGGCCACGCAGCGTTCGCTGTCCGAACCGCGCGCGGTGCAGCCGCCGCTGGAGCCGCTCGAACACCTGCAGGCCCACAGCTACCAGCTGCTCGCGCAGCTGAGCGCGGTGAAGTCGATGCTCGTGCTGCGGCGCGACCGCCTCACCCCCGACGACATCGTGGGCCCGATCAGCCGCACCTCGCAAAGAATCGAAGCCGCCATCGGAACTCTGCCCACCACTGGGCCCTCTCAACCCGAGAGCGCCGGCTCCACCGCCGTGGGCGGACCGATTCCCCTGCCCGACCCCTTCGACAACGACATCAGCCCCTGGCTGCTGCGCCGGCTCGACCAGGCCACGGCGCTCGCCACGCAGCTGCGCGACGACGCGGCGCGCATTCTTCAACCTCTGAACGAGACAACGGAAACAGCAAAGACGACCACCGCCTGATGACCAAAGAGATACTTGCCCACCCCTGGTTCGGCACATGGGTTGCCGCCCTGATCGCAGTTCCCCTTGCTCTTCTCGCCCACCGCATCGGTGGCATGGTGCTCAGGCGGATCACCCGCCCGGCCCCGACGATCCACACGATGGTGGTCAACTGCAACGCTGCGGCGCGGCTCGTGCTGCCGCTGGTGGCGCTCAACGTGGTGTGGCAGGGCGCACCCGACGACCTGCGCTTCATCGGCAACGTGCGCCACCTCACCGGCCTGCTGCTCATCGCATCGACCACCTGGCTCGCGGTGAAGGCCATCAGCGGCTTCGCCGACGGCGTGCTCGCGCAGAACCCCTCCGACGTGTCCGACAACCTGCAGGCGCGCCGCGTGCTCACGCAGACGCGGGTGCTGGCGCGCACCGCCGCCACGGTGGTGCTGGTGGCAGGCGCCGCGATGATGCTCATGACCTTTCCGGGCGCGCGCCAGGTGGGTGCGAGCCTGCTGGCCTCGGCCGGCGTCATCGGCATCGTGGCCGGCCTGGCGGCCAAGCCCGTGTTCAGCAACCTCATCGCGGGCCTGCAGATTGCGCTGGCCCAACCGATCCGCATCGACGACGTGCTCGTGGTCGAGGGCGAATGGGGCCGCGTGGAAGAGATCACCGGCACCTTCGTGGTCATCAAGATCTGGGACGAGCGCCGCCTCATCCTGCCGCTGACCTACTTCATCGAGAAGCCGTTCCAGAACTGGACGCGGCATTCGGCGCAACTGCTGGGCGCGGTGTTCATCTACGCCGACTACGGCATGCCGCTCGCGCCGCTGCGCGAAGAGGTGGAGCGCATCGTGAAGGCCGCGCCCGAGTGGGACGGCCGCTTCTTCAACCTGCGCGTGACCGACGCGACCGAACGCACCATGCAGATCCGCGTGCTGTGCACCGCAGCCACCTCGAGCCTGGCCTTCGACCTGCGCTGCAGCGTGCGCGAAGGGCTGATCGACTTCATGCAGCGCGAGTACCCGCAGTTCCTGCCCAAGATGCGCATCGAGAGCGATGGCCCGCAGGAGCGGGAACAGCCGCGGGCGATGGCCGCCTGAACGGTCCGAACAGCCCGAACAGCCCGAACAGCCAGAGCGTGCTGCGTTGAAGCCAGACCCCGAACGAAAGTCCCCGCTCACGCGGTTCCTGCTGTACGCCTTTGCCGTGCTGTGCCTGGTGCTGGGCCTCATCGGCGTGGTGCTGCCGGGCATGCCGACGACGGTGTTCATCCTGATGGCCGCCTGGGCCGCCGCGCGTAGCTCGCCGCGCCTGCACGCGTGGCTGTTGAGCCATCGACTGTTCGGCCCGCTGTTGCACAACTGGGAGAACGGCCGCACCGTGAGCCGCCGTGCCAAGTGGAGCGCGACGGTGACCATGGCGGTCTGCGCGGTGATCGTGTCGTTCACCGCGCACCGCGCATGGCTCGCCGTGCTGGCCATCGCGTGCATGGCAACGGTGCTGGCCTGGCTGTGGTCCCGGCCGCTGCCGGCTGTGCCTCCTGCGTGAGCCGAGTCCGTTTCGGGCTCGTGCCCAGGCGCGCACGCGTGATCGGCGGTGGCGTGTCGTGGGACGCGACGGCCGATGCCGCGCCGTCTATGCCTTCTATGCCGGCTTCGCCGGTTCGAGCTCGGCCCTGCCCGCAGGCACCGCCACGGCCCGTGCCGGAATCGGTATCGACATGACGATCGACGTGCGCGTCTCGCCCAGGTGGTTGATGCTGCTCGCGAAGGCTTCGAGGTGTTCGATGTCGCGCGCAATCACCTTGAGCACATACGAGTCCTGCCCCGTCACGTGGAAGCACTCCAGCACTTCGGTCTTGCCCTTGAGCAGCTTCAGCAGCCGCGCCTTGTCGGGCTGCGCGGTCGTGATGCCGACCAGCGCCGTCACGGTGTAGCCGACCTTGCGCGGCGGGACCACCGCGCGGTAGCCGTCGAGCACGCCGGCCTCTTCCAGCCGCTTCACGCGCTCGGAGGTCGAAGGCACCGACAGGCCCACCTGCTTCGACAGGGCCGTAAGCGAGGTGCGTGCATCGGCCTGCAGCACGTCGAGGATCTGCCAGTTCTTGCTGTCGATTTCCATGAATTTCAGGCTCGGGTTGACGATGGGCTTCCGATTTCAGGCAAACAAGGCGCTGCGCCTGTGTTTCGCCATTCTCTCCATCGATACGCCCCGGGACAATTCCTGCATGGATCTCGTTCTCTTCCTCAAGGCCCTGGTCATCGGGCTCTCCATCGCCGCCCCGGTCGGCCCGATCGGGCTGCTGTGCATCCAGCGCACGCTGGCGCATGGGCGCGGCATCGGCTTTCTCAGCGGGCTGGGCGCGGCGTTGGCCGACGCGGTCTACGGGGCCATCGGCGCGCTCGGGGTGTCGGCCGTCGTCTCGACCATGGTTGCCGCGCGCGTGCCGCTGGCGCTGGGCGGCGCGGCGTTTCTCGCATGGATGGGCGTGCAGCTGCTTCGCGCGCCGGCCGCGTCCACGGCCAGGGCGGCGCAGGACGCGGCCACGCCGGTGAAGGCGGTGCTGTCGATCTTCGTGCTGACGCTGGCCAACCCGATGACGATCCTGTCGTTCATTGCGGTGTTCGCCTCCATCGCGACCGGCCACGTGGGCAGCGCCGGCGCGGCGGCGACGATGGTGCTGGGCGTGTACCTGGGCTCCGCGCTGTGGTGGCTCGGCCTGTCGACGGCGGTGGCGTCGGTGCGGCACAAGCTCGGCGACGGCGCCATGCGGTTCATCAACCGGCTGTCGGGCGCGGTCTTGCTGGCTTTCGCGGTGTATCAGCTCTCGACGTTGCTCGCGGGCTGAGCGAGTGATGCAGGCGTTTTTCGCATTGGCGGCAGTTCGAGATTGGTGAACGCCCGCAGCAGCCATTCGACCGGGCCGTAGACGAAGCGGCGCATCCACCAGCGGCTCAGCACCAGTTGGCACCCGAAGATCGCGAAGGCAATGGCGGTGGTGGCGAGCGGCCCGAAGGTGCCGATCCATCGCAGGCCGTAGGCCAGGAAGAGCCATGCGCACACCAGCGACTGCAGCAGGTAGTTCGACAGGGCCATGCGCCCGGCCGGCGCGAGCAGGCCTTCGACGGCCTTTCCGCGAGGGCCGAGCATCCACAGCACCAGCCCGCTCGCGTAGGCGGCGGACAGGAACGGCGCGGTCAGCAGGGTCGCGGAGAGGCCGTAGATCTCGCGGATGGAGTTTTCCACGCGCGCCGACGGCCAGGCATAGACGGCGGCGCCCGGCACGCCGATCACCAGCCCCCAGACCAGCAGGCGCCGGAACAGCGTGCGGTGCTTCGCGGCATTCACGAACAGCCCGCGCCGGCCCGCGATGAAGCCGGCGAAGAACATGGCCAGCGCCGTCGGCGCCTGAACCAGCACGGTGATCCACCAGATCTGCGTCAGCTCGTGCACGTGCTGCACGATCACCGTGGCGGGCGTGCCGCGGTAGGCCGCCAGCGCCCTGCCCGCCTCGGCGTACGCGCCGCGCATGTCCGTCGACAGGTTGACGAATGCCAGCAGGTAGCCGATGCCGGCCCACAGCAACGACGTGGCCAGCACCAGCCCGATGGCGACGCACGCCAGCACGACATCGCCGCGCCGCCGCAGCATCAGCAGCACCGCACCGATCACCGCATAGGTGGTGAGGATGTCGCCGTGGTACAGCACCACTGCATGCAGCACGCCGAGCACCCACAGCCCCAGGAGACGGCGCGCCATGCGCGGCGCGAACGGCGTGCCGATGCGCTGCGCGGCCTGCATCTGCAAGCTGAAGCTGTAGCCGAACAGGAACGAGAACAGCAGGTAGAACTTGGTCTCGAACACGAAGGTGCGCACGAACGACGCGCCACGCTCCACCAGCGACAGGCCCAGCGGGTCGGGCACGCCCGCCCCGTAGTAGGTCGACGAGAAGCTGGCGATGTTCACCACCAGGATGCCCAGCAGCGCGAAGCCGCGCAATGCATCGACGAGCGACTGGCGCCGGGGTGGTTCGGCGGGGGAATCGGGGAGGCTGGGGGTTTGGTTCATGGTCTGTCGGCGCGTGCGCGAAAAACTGCAAGGTGCCGGATGCCGCCGCGCCGGCAACGCAGGTTACCTGACCGATACCTTTTTCAAAATTCGCCGCACACGCGGCACGGGGAGAGTGCAATGATTTTTGTCTGGTCGGGTCTTGGTTTTCTGGTGGTGCCCATCGTGTTCGTCACTTCCATGGCGGTCTCGATGCTGCTCGAGCGCCTGCTCGGCGCCATCGGGCACAGCGAGTGGCTGATGGTCGCCATTGCGCTCGGCATTTTTTCTGGCGCGGCGGCCAACTGGTTCATCGGCCGCAAGCTCAACAGCAAGCCGCCACGCGAGCTGGTCGACGCCAAGACCAACGAGACGGTGCTGCTCTACAAGCGCCACAAGTTCTTCTGGGTGCCGATGCAGTACTGGTCGTTTCCGGTGGCAGTCGTCGGCCTGTTCGTGCTGTTGGCGCAGTCGACCATGGCTGCGCCGGCGGACAGCGGCAAGGCGCTGCCATCGCTGCAGGCGCTCATCGAATGCAAGGGCGCTGCCAGCGGCATTCCGGCCTACGCCGACAAGCTGGAAGACGGCTCGCTCGCGGGCTGGAGCAAGAGCGCGGAGCTCAGCGCCTTCATGTCCGACGTGTGGCACCTGCCCCAGCCGATCACGGTGGCGGGCTTCCAGGTGCAGGACGTGCGCTTCGGCAGCCACGAGCTGGGCAACTACTCGGTGCATGCCGTGACCGACAGCACCGACCTCGATGCGGTGGCGCGCCGGCTGGGCCTGCGCGGCGTCGACGGCCGGGGCCTGGCACGCGAGGCCGGCAAGGGCGCATGGACCGTGGCGAGCAAGCTCAAGGGTCGCGTCGAAGTGGGCTGCGAATACCCGAACCCCAGGATCGCCCACTGAGCGTTGCGCGACCCGCAGCGCGGCATCAGGCCTTGCGCTTGCGCACGATGCCGCGGATCTCCTCGATCAGCAACCGCGCGCCCTCGCCGAGCTCGCCCGCCTCGCCAGCTTCCAGGGTTCGCCGAACGGTGAGCCCCACGGGCCCTTCGGTGCCGGCGGTGTCGAGGGCCACGCGCTGGAGCTCGCCGCGCGCGAGCAGCCCTTCCACCGCGCCCTGCGGTGCGAACCACACCGCCTCCGAACGCTGCAGCAGGCCGACCGCGAAGCTGGTGTCGGTCGCCTCCACCAACTGGTTCGGCAATGCCATGCCTTGCGCGATGAGGAAGGCGTCCGCCGTGTGCCGGATCAGCGTGCCCGACACCGGCAGCACCAGCGGATAGGCAGCCAGCGCATCGAGCGTCGGCTTGCGCCGCGACGCCAGCGGATGCCCGGGCCGCACCACCAGCCGCAGCGGCTCGCTGTAGAGATGCTCGAACGCCAGGTCGGCCATGGCCGAAGCCTGCGCGAGCCGGCCGAGCACCAGGTCGATCTCGCCCTGGCGCAACTGCGTCATCAGCTGCGCATTGGTGCCGCTCGCCACGCGCACGCGCACCGCCGGGTGCGATGCGTGCAATTGCGCCACGGCTTGCGGCAGCAGCTCGCCCGCCATGTTGGGCAACGCGCCGACGGCCACGCGCAACTGGTCGGCCTCGGGCTGGTCCATGGCCAGGCCCAGGCCTTCGCGCAGCCCGCGCAACGCCGAGACGGCATGCCGCACCAGCACCTCGGCGGCCGGCGTGAGCTCCACGCCGCGGCGGCGGCGCAGCAGCAGCTGCCGCCCGACGATTTCCTCCAGCTCCGCCACGGTCTTGGACACCGCCGGCTGCGTGAGCGACAGCGCCCTGGCCGCGCGCACCAGGTTGCGCTCCTGCGCCACCATCACCAGGCATTGCAGATGGCGCATCTTCAAGCGTGCAAAGTTCATGGCTGACACGGTGGTTCCTTCTGGCGGCATCGTTCAAATATAACGACAGGGAATACCTGGCGGATGAGCTTTCAGTTGTGAAGCGAAGGCCGCCCTTCTAGAGTTGCCTTCGGTCCAGAGCCACAGAAAGACAAAGAGAGACACATGACCCACCGTCTGCAGAACGCTTCCGGCGGCGCGCGCCGCCGAATCGCCATCGCGGCCCTTGCGGGCCTCACGGCCTGCGCCGCGCTGTCCCTTGGCAACGCCGCCGTCGCGGCCGATGCGCCCTACCCCACCAAGGCGGTGAAGTTCCTCAGCAACTTTCCCGCGGGCGGGCCCATCGACATCCTGGCCCGCGCGCTGGCCGATGCGCTGCAAAAGGACCTGAAGCAGCCCTTCATCGTCGACAACCGCCCCGGCGCGGGCGGCAACATCGGCGCCGACCTGGTCGCCAAGAGCCCGGCCGACGGCTACACAGTGCTGCTGGGCATCGACAGCACCTTCACCATCAACCCGCACCTGTACGCGTCCATGCCCTTCACCGCGAAGGACCTGAAGCCGCTGATGATCTTCAGCTCCTCGGGCCTGAGCTTCGGCGTGGGCTCCGGCGTGAAGGCGAAGACGCTGCCCGAGTTCATCGCCCAGGCCAAGGCCGAGCCCGCCACCTTCAGCTCCGCCGGCAACGGCAGCCCGGGGCACATTGCCGCAGAAATCTTCGCCACCGAGACGGGCGCGAAGATCACGCACGTGCCCTACAAGGGCAACGCGCCGGCCGTGCTGGCGCTCATGGGCAACGAGGTGCAGGCCGGCATCCTGGCCACGCCGGGCCTGCTGCCGCAGGTGCAGTCGGGCAAGCTGCGCGCCCTGGCCGTCACCGGCAAGCAGCGCTCGCCGCTGCTGCCGCAGGTTCCCACGGTGGGCGAACTGGGCCTGAAGGACCTGGAGTTCGAGGTGCTCTACATCGCCATGGTGCCCGCGGCCACGCCCGAGCCGGTGATGCAGACGCTGCGCCAGTCACTGCAGAAAGCCATGGCCCTGCCCGAGCTCAAGTCGCGCCTCGCCTCGCTCGACATGGTGGCGCTGGCCGAGACCGGCAACGCCGCCAGCGAGCACCTGGCCGCGAACCAGGCGCGCTACGGGCGCATCGTGAAAGCAACAGGCATGAAGGTCGATTGACACCTTCGGGTTAACACGGGCGATGGTTGATTTGAACAATCAGATGCCGCGTCTTCAGAATCGTCCGCAACCGCGGACCTCGCGGCCACACCCACCGGCCACCGCCCGAACGACGAAGACCAGGACCTGCCCATCATGCTGACGAACCCGCCCTCCTCCCTGTCCACCCCGCGCGTGACGCGCCGCCTGGTCGGCCTGCTGGCCATCGCCGCCGCCACGGCGGCTTTCGCCACCGGCGCCGCCGCCCAGGCCAAGCTCGACACCCCGCTGCACCTCGTGGTCGGCTACGCCCCGGGCGGCGCCACCGACCGCGTGGCGCGCATCGTGGGCGACAAGCTCTCGGCCAAGCTGGGCGTGCCAGTGGTCGTCGACAACAAGCCCGGCGCAGGCGGGCGCCTGGCGGCGCAGCAGGTGAAGATCACGCCCGCCAACCAGAACGTGCTGATGCTGGCCAACCCCGCCGTGATGGTGGTGGCGCCGCTGGTCTTCAAGGACAACAACTACGACGCCGAGCGCGACTTCGTGCCCGTGTCGCACGTCAACGACTACGACTTCGCGCTGGCCGTGTCGCCCACCTTGCCCGTGCGCGAACTGAGCCACCTGCTCGCCTGGATGCGCGCCAACCCGGCGCAGGCCAACGTGGGCGTGCCCGCCACCGGCAGCCTGCCGCACTTCTTCGGCCTGATGGTGGGCGAAAAGGCCAAGGTGCAGACGCAGGTGATCGGCTACCGCGGCTCCGCCCCGCTGCTGAACGACCTGATCGGCGGCCAGGTGCCCATTGCGGTGGACACCGAGGACGTGGTGCTGCCGCAGCATGCGGCGGGCAAGCTGCGCATCCTGGCGCTGTCGGGCGCCAAGCGCTCGCCGTTCGCACCGAACATTCCCACCTTCAAGGAGGCCGGCCTGGACCTGTCCGCCACCGGCTGGAACACCTTCTTCGCGCCGACCAGCATGCCCAAGGCCAAGGTCGAGCAGCTGGCCACGGCCATCCGCGAAGTTATGCAGGACGCGGACACGCAACGCAAGTTCAAGGACTCCGGCATGACGCCGGTGGTCAGCACCCAGGCGCAGACCGCCGCGATGCTCAAGGCCTACAAGGCGCAATGGGCGCCCGTGGTGCAGAAGTCCGGCTACCAGCCCTGAGCCCCCACAACATCCAAGAGACATGACCCGACCCAACATCATCTTCATCGTTGCCGACGACCTCGGCTACGCCGACCTGGGCTGCTACGGCGGGCGCGACGCCGCGTTCGGCCCCGTGTCGCCCGTGCTCGACGGCCTGGCGGCCAACGGGCTGAAGCTCACGCAGGGCTATGCGAACTCGCCCGTGTGCTCGCCCACGCGCTTCGGCATGATCACCGCGCGCTACCAATATCGCCTGCGCGGTGCGGCCGAGGAGCCCATCAACAGCAAGAGCCGCGGCAGCACCACGCTGGGCCTGCCGACCGACCACCCCACGCTGCCGTCGCTGCTGAAGGCCAGCGGCTATCAGACCGCGCTCATCGGCAAATGGCACCTGGGCTACCCGCCCACCTTCGGGCCGCTGCGCTCGGGCTACGACGAGTTCTTCGGGCCCATGTCGGGCGGCGTCGACTACTTCACCCACTGCGATTCCACCGGCCGCCACGACCTGTGGTTCGGCGAGGAAGACAAGAAGGAAGACGGCTACCTCACCGACATCCTTTCGAAGCGCGCGGTCGACTACGTCGAGCGCATGGCCGCGCAAGATGCGCCGTTCTTTTTGAGCCTGCACTACACCGCACCGCACTGGCCGTGGGAAACGCGCGACGACGCCGAGAAGGCGCCGACCATCAAGGACAACCTGTTCGACCTGGCCGGCGGCAACATCCACGTGTACCGCCGCATGATCCATCACATGGACGAAGGCATCGGCTGGATCATGGCCGCGCTGGAAAAGCACGGCATGGCGGAAAACACGCTGGTGGTGTTCACCAGCGACAACGGCGGCGAACGCTTCTCGGACAACTGGCCGCTGGTGGGCGGCAAGATGGACCTGACCGAAGGCGGCATCCGTGTGCCATGGATCGCGCATTGGCCCGCCGTGATCGGCAAGGGCGGCGAGAGCACGCAGCTGTGCATGACGATGGACTGGTCCGCGACGATGCTCGACGCGGCCGGCGTGTCGGCCGATCCGGCCTATCCGCTGGACGGCGTGTCGTTGATGCCTGTGCTCAAGGACGCGACGAAGAGCTTTCGCCGGCCGCTGCACTGGCGCATGAACCATCGCGGACAGGAAGCCCTGCGCGATGGGGACTGGAAGTACCTGAAGGTGGACGGGAACGAATACCTGTTCAACATTCCATCCGACGAGCGGGAGCGCGCGAACCTGGCCAAGAAGGAGCCCGAAAGGCTCGCCGCGATGCGGGCAGATTGGGCAGCCTGGAATGCGACGATGCCGGCGATTCCGGAGGATGCGACGGTCAGCCTGGGGTATTCGGTGAAGGATATGCCGCAGCGGTGAGGCGGCGCTCCCTCCAGAGGCCTCGGCACAAGCGACATCGCCCCGCAAGACGGGGCGATGTGCTCTATCGAAGGCTGAGGGCGTTCAACCCAGCGGGTCGTACCCCGGCGCCGAGCTGATCTCGGAGGCCTTGAAGATCTTGTGCTGCGCCGTCGGGCCGATGGCGTCCAGCACCACGATCAGGCGCCACAGCGGCTCGCGGGCCAGGCTGGTGCGCTCTTCGGCGGTGAGCTGGAAGCTCGACACGCCCGAGCCGGTGCCCTTCACCGCGACCCTGAGGAGCGTTGCGCCCTTGGAGTTCGACACTTCGAGGTCGTAGCCGAGGTTCTGCTCGCTCACGTTCTCGGCCTTGTAGCCGTAGCCCTTGAAATGGCGCGTGACAAAAGCGAGCGCGGCAGCCAGGATTTCTTCCTGCGAGGCCTGGCTGGCGACCACGGGGGCCAGGACTTCCGGCTCCGGCACATTGCTGCGCGCCTTGGCGGCCTTGATTTCGTCGTCGGTCGGAACCCAGCCGCGCGGGCCGCGCACGAGCACGGCCAGCTTGTCGTCGAGTTCCCAGCTGGCCACGTGCCATTCGTCGTCGTCGCGCACGCGCGTGGACACCTTGGCGTCCTTGTTGCTCTCGAGCTCGACGATGGCGATGCGGTTGGTCTGCACCACGGCGCGAAAACCGGTGCCTGCGTCCCAGGTGCGCTTGAGCAACGACAGGCGGTCCTTGGCGCGCTGGACCTGGTGGGCGCTGCGTGCGCCGCCGTCGGCACGGCGCTGCACGTCGAGCGGCTCGAGGCAGAACCAGCGTCCGCCGGCGCCCACGCTCACCCACTCGGCCCAGATGGTGGCGATGACGTTGTCGCCCGTGGCGAGCCAGGCGTGGTCGAACGGCTTTTCGCGGGCGTCGAACACACCCATCTTGGCAACGATTTCGACGGGGGTGAGCCGTGGTCCGGACAATCGCTTTTCATTGATGACAGCGAGTACCTGGGGATCGACTTCGTTTTCCATTCAGCGGGCTTCTGGCTAGTTGTTGGGGGGCTGGGGAGTATGACATCCGTCAGTCGGCGCGGCGCCACACGCCTGATTCGGGGCACACCACGGCCCGGGCGCCGTCCAGCCAGACCTGCTCCTCGGCCAGTTGCAGCGCGGTGGCGGGGTCGGTGTCGAAAGTGACCTGGAGTGCGCGGCCCACGGGGCCGTCTTCCAGGGGAAGCTCCCAGGTCAGGAACACCAGGGTGCAATCGTGGCCGGGCGCGAAATCGGCCGCATCGAAGCCGCCGGCGCCGCGCCGGATCACGGCATGGGGCTGGCCGGTGTCGAACACCACGGCGGTGCCCCGGGTCAGGGGAATGCGAAGGCCCGCACCGGGGAAATGCAGGTCGAGGCCCTTGTCCTCGCTCAGGAAGAGATTGCAGAAGGCCGCGCCGCCGTATTGCTCGCCGTCGTGGTGATAGCGCGCGCCGCGGCAGGCCATGAGGGCGACGTCGCTGGCGGCCAGCACCTCGGGCAGGCCCAGCGCGCGCGTCCAGTCGGCCGCGGCCTGCACGCAGTGCCTGTAGTCCGGCCAGCGCATGCGCGCCCTGGCCAGCGGCAGCGTCTCGACGTCGCCGGGATCCAGGGCCAGCGTCGATGCGATGTCCCGCTCCCAATCCGCCACCAGGCGCGCGGGCGGCTCGGGCACATCGAGCGTGCCCGACAGCACGACATGGCTCACGCCCCGGCTGCGCAGGGCGTCGCCGCTCCAGAAATAGGACGTGGGCCGTGGCGGCGTGGGCTGCGGGGTGTCGAAGTCGTTCGTTCGCATTCGTGGATGCACCGGGAAACAAGTCTTCCCTTTTACAGCCAGACGGCCGGCCCGCTATCACCGGAATTAAATGGTTCTATTCGCCCCACCGCGGCATCTGTCAGAGAATTTGCCGGTCCCCACAGCACAACCCAGGAGATCCTCCATGAGCAATGAAAAGACCGAAGCGAAGTGCCCGTTCAGCCAGGCCGCAGGCGCCGGCACCACCAACCGCGATTGGTGGCCCCAGCAACTGCGCGTGGACCTGCTGCACCAGCACTCGTCCAAGTCCGACCCGATGGGCAGCAGCTTCGACTACGCCACCGAGTTCAAGAGCCTCGACCTGGCCGCCGTGAAAAAGGACCTGGCCGCGCTGATGACCGACTCGCAGGACTGGTGGCCGGCCGACTTCGGCCACTACGGTCCGCTGTTCATCCGCATGGCCTGGCACAGCGCCGGCACCTACCGCATCGGCGACGGCCGCGGCGGCGCCGGCCGCGGGCAGCAGCGCTTTGCACCGCTCAACAGCTGGCCCGACAACGTGAGCCTGGACAAGGCACGCCGCCTGCTCTGGCCGATCAAGCAGAAGTACGGCAAGAAGATTTCCTGGGCCGACCTGATGATCCTCACGGGCAACGTCGCGCTCGAGACCATGGGCTTCAAGACCTTCGGCTTCGCCGGCGGCCGCGCGGACGTGTGGGAACCCGACCAGGACGTGTACTGGGGCCGCGAGAAGACCTGGCTCGGCGGCGACGTGCGCTACGCACAAGGCTCGCCCGGCGTCGACAAGGACCGCGGCGTGCTCGTGAAGGACGACGACAGCCAGGTGCCGCACACGCGTGACCTCGAGAACCCTTTGGCTGCCGTGCAGATGGGCCTGATCTACGTGAACCCCGAAGGACCGGACGGCAACCCCGACCCGCTGGCCGCGGCGCGCGACATCCGCGACACCTTCGCACGCATGGCCATGGACGACGAGGAAACCGTGGCGCTCATCGCCGGCGGCCACACCTTCGGCAAGACCCATGGCGCGGCCGAGGCGTCCAACGTGGCGCACGAACCCGAGGCGGCCGGCATCGAAGCCCAGGGCTTCGGCTGGAAGAACAGCTTCGGCACCGGCAAGGGCGGCGACACCATCACCAGCGGCCTGGAAGTGACGTGGACCACCACGCCCACGAAGTGGAGCAACAACTTCTTCGAGAACCTGTTCGGCTTCGAATGGGAGCTGACCAAGAGCCCCGCGGGCGCCCACCAGTGGGTGGCCAAGGGCGGCGCCGGTGCCGGCACCATCCCGGACGCGCATGACCCGTCCAGGCGCCACGCGCCGACCATGCTCACGACCGACCTGTCGCTGCGCATCGACCCGGCCTACGAAAAGATTTCGCGCCGCTTCCTCGAGAACCCCGACCAGTTCGCTGACGCCTTCGCCCGCGCCTGGTTCAAGCTGACGCACCGCGACATGGGGCCGCGCGTGCGCTACCTCGGCCCCGAAGTGCCGGCCGAAGAACTGATCTGGCAAGACCCGATTCCCGCGGTCGACCATGCACTGGTCGATGCGCAGGACGTTGCGGCGCTGGGCCAGAAGGTGCTGGCCTCGGGCCTCACGCCGGCGCAGCTGGTCTCGACCGCATGGGCTTCGGCATCGACCTTCCGCGGCTCCGACAAGCGCGGCGGCGCCAACGGTGCGCGCATCCGCCTGGCACCGCAGAAGGACTGGGCCGTGAACGAGCCGGCGCAGCTGGCCAAGGTGCTGCAGGTGCTGGAAGGCATTCGCAGCGAGTTCAACGCGGCGCAATCCGGCGGCAAGCAGATCTCCCTGGCCGACCTGATCGTGCTGGCCGGTGGTGCCGGTGTGGAGCAGGCCGCGCGCAACGCGGGCCGCGAGGTCAAGGTCCCGTTCACGCCGGGCCGTGCGGACGCCTCGCAAGCGCAGACCGATGTGCCCTCCTTCGCGCCGCTGGAGCCTGCCGCGGACGGCTTTCGCAACTACACGAAGGCGCGCTTCAGCGTGCCGGCCGAAGTGCTGCTGGTCGACCGGGCACAACTGCTCACGCTCACGGCGCCTGAAATGACGGTGCTGGTCGGCGGCCTGCGCGTGCTCGATGCCAATGTCGGCCAGAGCAAGCACGGCGTGTTCACCAGCAAGCCGGGCACGCTGAGCAACGACTTCTTCGTGAACCTGCTCGACATGGGCACGGAGTGGAAGGCTGCCTCGGGCGGCAACGAGCAGTACGAAGGGCGCGACCGCAAGTCGGGCGAACTCAAGTGGACAGGCACGCGCGCCGACCTGGTCTTCGGCTCGAACGCGCAGCTGCGCGCCATCGCCGAGATCTACGGCAGCGCCGATTCGCAGGACAAGTTCGTTGCCGACTTCGTGGCGGCGTGGACCAAGGTGATGAACCTCGACCGGTTCGACATCGCCTGACCGCGCAGCGCCGGCCGCACCGCTTCGTGCGCGCGCGGCCGGCGCCCCCTCATTCGTTGCCGAACACCGGCTTGCGCTTTTCCACGAAGGCGCGCACCGCCTCGCGGTGGTCGCCGGTCATGTGCGCAATGGCCTGGTAGCCCGCGGACATCTCGAGCAGCGATTCGAGCGTGCTGCGCTCCCCTTCGCGCAGCAGCCGCTTGGTCATGCGCAGCACGCCGCCCGGGTTGGCGGCGATGCGCGCGGCGAGCTTCAGGCTTTCTTCCATCAGCTGCTCATGCGGCACCACGCGCGACACCAGGCCGCAGGCCAGGGCCTCCTGCGCCGTGAGAAGGTCGCCGGTGAACGCCATTTCCGACGCCTTCGACATGCCCACCACGCGCGGCAGCAGCCACGCGCCGCCGTCGCCCGGCACGATGCCGACCTTGACGAAGCTCTCGGCGAAGGTCGCCTTGTCCGACGCAATGCGGATGTCGCACATGCAGGTCAGGTCCATGCCTGCGCCAATGGCGGCGCCGTTCACCGCGGCGATCACGGGCACGTCGAGGTTGTAGAGCGCCTTGGGCAGGCGCTGGATGCCGTTGCGGTACTCCTCGCGGACGACCTCGGGCGAGAGGCCTTCCTTTTCATAGCGCTGCATGTCCTTCACGTTGCCGCCCGAGCTGAACACGGGGCCGGCGCCGGTGAGCACGACCACGCGGATGCTGCGGTCCAGCGTCACTTGCGCGCAGGCCTGCACGATCTCGTCGACCGCGGTGTTGCCCGTGAGCGCGTTGCGCGTTTCGGGCTGGCTCATGGTCAGCGTGAGGATGGCGCCGTCGCGCTCGGACTTCAGGAAGGTCGTCATGGGGGTTCTCTTTTCAAACAAGGTCGGTGGTGGCGCGCACGAGGTCGAGCGCAAGGCCCTGGCGCTGGTCCACCAGCGCGCGGCCGACCACGTCGTGCCAACAAGACTCGGAGCCGCCGGCCTGGCGCCAGGCGTGCAGGCGGCGCGTGTACAGCTGCAGGTCGAACTCCTCGGTGAAGCCGATGGCGCCGTGGATGGAGTGGCTCAGCGCCGCCACTTCCAGCGCGGCCTCGCTGGTGCGCGCCTTGGCGATGGCCACGCGCAGGCGGTCGGTGCTGCAGCCCATCTGCGCGGCCATGCGGGCCGCGAAGGCGTGCTCGGAGATCACGCCCAGCTGGTGCTGGATGGCCTGGAACTTGCCGATGGGCCGGCCGAACTGGTGGCGGTCGTTGGCGTACTGCAGCGTGCGCGTGAACACGCTCATCAGTGCGCCGGCGAGCTGCGCGGCGAGCACGCAGGCCAGCGGCACGCGCACGTCGGCCACACCCGGCACCGGCAGCGCGGCGGACTGCGCGGGGGCCGGCCACGACAGCGTGGCGTCCAGCGGCGCGACGGCGGCCGCCGACGCTGCCGCATCCACCGGCAGCAGCAGACAGGTCTTGCCCAGCCCCACCAGCACCCAGTCGGCCACGCGGCCGAAGCTCACGCGCTCGCACACCAGCGTGCCGTCGCCCTGCAGGCGGCCCTGCGCCAACGCGATGCTGCCGCCGGGCCGCGCCACGCCCGCCTGCGCGAGCAGCGAGCGCGCCACCATGGTCTCGGCCAGCGGCACGGGCACCACGAAGGCGCCGCAGAGTTCGAGCAGCGGAAAGGCCTCGGCCAGCGAGAGGCCCGCGCCGCCTTCGGCCTCGGGCAGCAGCGCATCGGCGAAGCCCGATTCCTCGATGGCCTCCCACAGCGCTTCGGCCGATTGCCCGCCTTCGATGTCGCGCACGGCCTGCAGCGTGCAGCGGTCGGTGAGTACGCCGCGCAGGGCGTCGATGTAGATGTCGTCCATCGTGGGTTGTCCTTGTGGTGTCAACGCAGGCCGAGGCCGCGCGCGATCATTCCGCGCAGGATGTCGCGCGTGCCGCCGCGCAGCGAGAACGACGGCGCCACCTGCGTCACGTAGTCGAGCGTGCGCAGCAGTTCGAGCGGAATGTCCTGCCCGTCGCGGGCATACAGGTCGTCGGCAATGGCGGCGGGAATGAGCTGCTCCACGCCCGTGCCCAGGTCCTTGACGAGCGCAGCCTCGACGATGGGGCTGCCTCCCTGCGCCACCTTCTCGGTGACGGCGAGCGACATGGCGCGCAGCGGCGCGAGCTGGCTCAGTATCTTGCCGGCCAGCCGCATCGATGCCGGGGTGCGGCCGGCTTCGGTGCGCACGAAGGCCAGCCACTCGTCGAACAGCACGATGCTGGAGAACAGCCGCTCGGGCCCGCTGCGCTCGAAGGCCAGCTCGGCCGTCACCTGTTCCCAGCCCCTGCCCTCCTCGCCGATGAGCGCGTCGGGTGCGAGCGCCACGTTGTCGAAGAACACCTCGCAGAAATGCGAATCGCCCGACAGGTCGGTGATGGGCCGCACCGTGACGCCCGGCAGGCCCAGGTCGACGATGACCTGCGACAGGCCCTTCTGCCGGTCCTGCGCGTCGCCCGAGGTGCGCACCAGCGCGATCATGTACTGGCAGTGGTGCGCGTTGGTGGTCCAGATCTTCTGGCCGTTGAGCGTGAAGCCCTGGTCCGTGCGCACGGCACGGGTGCGCACGCTGGCCAGGTCGGAGCCGGCATCGGGCTCGCTCATGCCGATGCAGAAGAACGACTCGCCGCGGCAGATCGGCGGCAGGTAGAAGCGCTTCTGCGCCTCGGTGCCGTACTTCAGGATGAGCGGGCCGCTCTGGCGGTCGGCGATCCAGTGCGAGCCGACAGGCGCGCCGAAGTTCAGGAACTCCTCGACCAGCACGTAGCGCGCGAAGGCGCTGCGGCCGCCGCCACCGTATTCCTTGGGCAGCGTGATGCCGAGCCAGCCGCGCTTGCCGAGTTCGCGGCTGAAGGCGCTGTCGTAGCCCGACCACGACTTGGCGCGGATGTGCGCGGGCACGCTGGCCAGCGCGTCGGAAAGAAAGGCCCGCACGGGCGCGCGCAGCGCCTCGTCCTCGGGCGGGATCGCTGTCATCGACAGCGAGGTCAGCGCGCTCATGCGACTACTCCTTGTTTCATCAAATCGGCAATCGCCTCCGGCGCCATGCCCATCACGTCGGCCAGCACGTCGCGCGTGTCCTGGCCCAGCAGCGGCGGCGCGCGGCGGTACTGCACCGGCGTCTGCGACATGCGCAGCGGGCTGGCCACCAGCGGAATCTCGCCGGCCACCGGATGCGTCATGCGGATCTGCGTGCCGCGCGCCTTCACCTGCGGGTCATCGAACACGTCGGCGATGGTGTTGATGGGGCCGCAGGGCACGCCCACCTGCTCGAACAGCGCGATCCACTCGGCGGTGCCGCGCGTGACGGTGAGCTCGCGCATCAGCACGATCAGCACCGTGCGATGGGCGATGCGGTCGGCATTGGTCCTGAAGCGCGCATCGTCGGCCCACTCCGCATGCCCGACCGCGCGGCAGAAGTTGCCGAACTGCCCGTCGTTGCCGATGGCCAGGATCATGAAGCCGTCCTGCGTCGGAAAGTCCTGGTACGGCACGGTGTTCGGGTGCGCGTTGCCCATGCGCCTGGGGGAGCCGCCATACAGATGGTTCATGCCCTGGTTGGCAAGGCAGGCGACCTGCACGTCGAGCAGCGCCAGGTCGATGTGCTGCCCCACGCCCGTGAGGTCGCGCGACTGCAGCGCGGCCAGGATGGCGGTGCTCGCATAGAGCCCCGTGAGGATGTCGGTGAGCGCCACGCCCACTTTCATCGGGCCCGCGCCCTCTTCCCCGTCGGCGCGTCCGGTGATGCTCATGAGCCCGCCCATGCCCTGCATGAGGAAGTCGTAGCCCGCGCGCTCCGCATACGGGCCCGTGTGGCCGAAGCCGGTGATCGAGCAATACACCAGCCGCGGGTTGACGGCATGCAGCGACGCGTGGTCGAGCCCGTACTGCGCGAGGCTGCCCACCTTGAAGTTCTCGATGACCACGTCGCAGCGCTTGGCCATCTCGCGCACCAGCGCCTGGCCCGCCGCGGTGGTGAAGTCGATGGCGACCGACTTCTTGTTGCGGTTGGCGCAGAGGTAGTAGGCCGAGTCGCGCGTGTCTTCGCCCTCGCGGTCTTTCAGGAAGGGCGGGCCCCACAGGCGCGTGTCGTCGCCGCGCCCGGGGCGCTCGATCTTGATGACCTCCGCGCCCAGGTCGCCCAGCGTCTGGCTGGCCCAGGGCCCGGCCAGCACGCGCGACAGGTCGAGCACGCGGAGGTGCGACAGCGCGCCTGCCGAAGCCTGTGCGGGCGGGTTATTCATGGCGGTTGCCTTACTGCTGCTCGACATTGGCCTTAACCGCGATGCGCTTCCACAGCTGGATTTCCGCGCCCTGGAAGGCGCGCATTTCCTCGGGCCCGCCGCGCATCACCTCGGCGCCGATGCGTTCGTAGAACTCGCGGGTCTCGGGCATGGTTTCGATCTTCGTGAGCAAGGCTGCCAGCTTGTCGGTCTCGGCCTTGGGCGTCTTCGAAGAAACCATCGCGCCGACCCAGGTGTAGGCCGCGAAGCCCGGCAGGCCGGCCTCGCTGGCCGTGGGCACCGAAGGCAACGCGGGAATGCGCTTGTCGGCCGCCACGGCCAGCGCATGCACCTTGCCCGACCTGGCCAGCTCCTGCACGCTGGTGATCTCGGCGAAGGCCATGTTCACCGTGCCCGACACCACCGCGATGACCGCCTCGCCCGCGCCCTTGAAGGGCACATGGGCGGTGTGCACCTTGGCTGCGTCGTTGAAGAGCTCGGACATCAGCTGGTAGCCGGCCGAGCCTGCGCCGTAGTTCAGCACGCCGGGCTTGGCCTTGGCGCCCGCGATCAGCTCGGCCAGCGTCTTGTATTCGGAGTTGCCGGGCACCACCACGAGCGCGGGCGAACGCATCATCATGGTGAGCGGCGCCAGGTCGGCCACCGGGTCGTAGGGCAGCGACTTGAACAGCGCCACGTTCACCGCCAGCGTCGAGTTGCTGCCGACGAACACGGTGTAGCCGTCGGCCGGCGCCGAGAGCACCGCCTTCACCGCGATGAAGCCGTTGGCGCCGGGCTTGTTCTCGACCACCACCGGCTGGCCGGTGAGTTCGGTGAGCTTGCGGCTGAAGTAGCGCGCCGAGGTGTCGGTGCCGCTGCCGGGCGGGAAGGGCACGACGAACTTGATCGGCTTCGACGGAAAGTCCGCGGTCGTCTGCGCCGCTATGGGGCCCGCGCCGAACACGGCCGCCAGCGACAGCAAGGGGGCGATGAGCTTGGAAGGAAAGGTCATGTGCATCGCCTTCAATCGAGCGTCACGCCCGTGGCCTTGACCACGCCGGCCCAGCGGGCCAGTTCCTTCTTCACGTAGGCGCCGTACTCCTGCGGCGTGGAGCCCAGCGGCTCGGCGCCCTGCAGCGCCAGGCGATCGCGCACGTCGGGCGACTTCAGCGCCTTGACGATCTCCGCGTTGAGCTTGTCGACCACGGCCTGCGGCGTGCCCGCGGGCACCATCACGCCCTGCCACGCCCCCACCTCGAAGCCCGGCATGCCCGACTCCGCCAGCGTGGGCACGTCGGGGAACAGGGTCATGCGCTTGGCCGTGGTCACGGCCAGCATCTTCATGCGCTTGTCGCGCACGAAGCTCATCACCGAGTTGACGGTGTCGGTCATGAACTGGATCTGCCCGCCCACCAGGTCGACGTCGGCCGGCGCGCTGCCCTTGTAGGGCACGTGCGTGGCCTCCAGGCCGTTGGCCTGCACGAACTGGAAGGCGCCCAGGTGCGTGACGTTGCCGTTGCCCGCCGAGCCGTACGAGAGCTTGCCCGGATGCGCCTTGGCGTAGGCCACGAACTCCTTGACGGTGTTGGCCGGAATGGACGGATGCACGACGAGCGCGAGCGGCACCACGGCCACCAGCGCCACGGGCGCGAAGTCTTTCTGCACGTCGTACGACACGCTCTTGTAGAGCGCAGGGCTCAGCGTGATCGACGAGGTGTTGTAGAGGATGGTGTAGCCGTCGGCCGTGGCCTTGGCCACCAGCTGCGCGCCGATGTTGCCATTGGCGCCGCCGCGGTTGTCCACCAGCACGGTCTGCCCCATCTGCTCGCCGAGCTTCTGCGCGAGCACGCGCGCGACCAGGTCGGTCGGCCCGCCCGGCGGGAACGGCACGATCATGGTGATGGGCTTGGACGGGTAGGCGGCGCCCTGCGCGAAGGCGCCCGGGGCGGCCAGGCCGAGCAGCGCGGCGGCCGTGGCGAGCGCGAGCGAGCGGCGTGCGAGGAAGCGGGATGCATGCATGTCTTTTGTCTCCGTTGTGGTTGTCTGTCGTTCGAAATCAGTGCGCGTCGGCCGTGCGGCCCGCGAGCAGGCGCCGCGCGTCGTAGTGCATGACGCAGCGGCCGTGCTGGTTGAAGACCTCGATGCGCGAATCGACGATGGCGCGGCCACCCTTCGACGTCGGGCGGATGCCGGTCACTTCGACGACGGCCTCGATGCTGTCGCCCACGAGCACGGGCGCATGGATCTTCTGCACCAGCTCCAGCATCGCCAGGCCCGTGCCCTGGATCATGGTCTGCAGGATGAAGCCCTCGACCAGCGTGTAGGTGAGCGCGGCCGGCACCGGGCGGCCGGCGATGGCGCTGCCTTCGTACGCGGCGTCGATGAAGATCGCCTCCAGCATGCCGGTCACCCCGATGAAGTTGACGAGGTCGGTTTCGGTCACGGTGCGGCGGAAGGTGCGCAGGCGCTGGCCGAGCGCGAGGTCCTGCCAGACGAAGCCCTGGCCCAGGCGGGGCAACGCGCGGTGTTCGGGTGAGAACTGGGGCAAGTCGGTCATCGCGGGGTCTCCATGAGGCTGTCGATCTGTGCGCCGGACCAGCCGGCCGCGGCAAGGCTTTCGCGGGTGTGCTCGCCCAGGCGCGGCGGCATGCGCACGGGGGGCCGCACGCCGTCGAACTTCACGGGTACGCCGGGGAAGCGCATCGCGCCCATGCGGGCGTCTTCGAGTTCGGTGAAGAAGCCGGTCGCCACCAGGTGCGGGTCGCCGGGCAGGTCGTCGAGCCGGCTGATGGGGGCGGCCGGAATCTCCAGCCGCTCGCAGGTGGCGAGCCAGTGGGCGGTGGTGCCGCTCGCCACGAAGCGCCCGGCCAGTTCGAGCAGTTCGCCGATGTGCCGCGTGCGCGCCGCCATGTCGGCGAAGCGCGGATCCCCCGCCATGGCGGGCTCGCCCACCTCGGTGAAGAAGCGCTGCCAGTGCTGGGAGGTGTACGGCATCATGCAGATGTGCCCGTCGGCCGTGCGCCACGGACGCCGCCACGGCGTGAGCACGCGCGGGTAGCCGGCCGGCGCGAGCGGCGGCTCGAAGTGCCGCCCGTACATGTGCTCCACGAGGTTGAAGGCCACCATGGTCTCGAACATCGGTATCTCCACGAAGCAGCCGCGCCCCGTGCGCTCGCGCTGGAACAGCGCCGCGAGGATGGCCTGCGCACCGACGAGCGCGCAGGTCTTGTCGGCCGCGATGGTGGGCAGGTAGCGCGCCTCGCCGCCTTGCTGTTCCATGAGCGCGGACAGGCCCGACATGCCCTGGATCACGTCGTCGTAGGCCGGCCGCCCCGCATAAGGCCCGCCCTGCGCAAAGCCGTGCAGGCCGGCATACACCAGCCGCGGAAAGCGCGCCGTGAGCGTCTCGGGCGCGATGCCCAGCGCCGCCAGCTTCTGCGGGCGCATGCTGTGCATGAACACGTCCGCGCCGGCCAGCAGCGCCATCAGCGCATCGCGCGCCGCGGGGCGCTTGAGGTCGAGCACCACGCTCTTCTTGCTGTGGTTGCTGCCGAGGAACACTGCCGACATGCCGGCCTCCGTGGCCGGACCGGTGTGGCGCGTGGAGTCGCCCTCGGGCGGCTCGATCTTGATCACCTCGGCACCGTAGTCGGCGAGCGTCTGGCTCGCCAACGGTCCGAACACCACGCTCGAAAGGTCGAGCACCTTCACGCCCTGAAGGGGAAGCATCGTCTGTTTGTCTCCTGGCGCCCATTCTGGGAAGCGCAGGCAATGCCGTCCAATATCAAATTCCCGCTCTGTGATACCTTTTGGAGATCATGGACACACGCCAGCTTCGCCACTTTCTCGCCCTGGCCGAAACGCTCAACTTCCACCGCGCGGCCGAACGGCTTCACATGGCGCAGCCGCCGCTGTCGGCCTCCATACGGCGGCTCGAAGAACAGGTGGGCGTGCCGCTGTTCGTGCGCAACCGGCGCGGCACCGAGCTCACGCCGGCCGGCGCGGCCGCGCTGGAAAACGCGCGGCGCGCAGTGTTCCACACCGAGCAGTTCGCGCTGGCCGCGCAGGCCGCCTCGCGCGGCGAGGCCGGCACGCTGCGCGTGGGCTTCGTCGGCTCGGCCACCTATGCGCTGATGCCGCGCGTGCTGCCGAGCTTCAGGGCGCGCTATCCGGGCGTGCACCTGCAGTTGGCCGAATCGACCACCGCGCGCATCGTCGAGATGGTGGAAAGCGGCGACGTCGACGTGGGGCTGGTGCGTTTTCCCATCGGGCGGGCGTGCAAGGCGCGCATCTTCCCCGTCGAGCGCGACGTGTTCATGGCGGCGCTGTCGGTGGATCACCCGCTGGCGCGGCGCCGGCGGCTCACGCTGGCCGACCTGGCGCAGGAAACCTTCGTGATGTACGGCGCCATGGAGGTGCCGGGCCTGCATGCCGCGGCATTGCTGGCCTGCCAGCAGGCGGGCTTCATTCCCAACGTGCAGCAGGAGGCGGTGCAGGTGCAGACGCTCATCAGCCTGGTGGAAAGCGGCCTGGGCGTGGCGCTGGTGCCCTCGGTCGCGGCGCGGCATGTGGCGCGCAACATCGTCTTCAAGAAGCTCGCCGGGCCGGGCGCGCAGACGGCCATCGGCATTGCGCTGGCGTTGCCGCCCGGAGGCCAGACCTCGGCGGCGCAGCGCTTTCAGGAGAGCGTGCTGGAGCAGCCGCCCGCGTGAAAGCGCCGCGGGTGCGTGGGGCGCCCGGTGGCGCTCAGGAGCGCACCGGCCAGGTCACCCAGGCCCTTGGCGGTGAGCAGTTCACCGATGGTGGCCCGCGGCTGCGGCGGCAGGGTCTTGGGCCTGGTCGGGCTGGCGTGGTAGCAAGGCAGTGCGGCTATGCGCTCATGCGCTCGACGTTTGCGTCGAGCCGCTGCAGCAACGCCGTCAGCTGTTCGATCTCCGCCTGAGAGAAACCCGCCAGCGCGTCTTGCGTGTGCGCATCCATCAGCGCCTTGGCCTTCGGCAGGCGCCGGGCGGCCAGCGGGGTGAGCGAGATGAGGCGGCTGCGGCCGTCCTGCGGATCGGGCACGCGCTCGACCAGGCCGTCGCGCTCCATGCGGGCGAGCAGCTGCGCCATGCTGGGCTGCTCGACCTGCGCGATGCGCGCCAGCTCGGCCTGCGACAGCGCCTTGCGCTGCTTGAGCGACACCAGCACCGGCAGCTGCCCCACCGCGAAGCCGAACTCGCGCAGGCCGCCGTCGGCCAGGCGCGTGAAACCGCGCGTCACACGGCCGATGAGCTTCAGGGGGTTGGGGGCGTGGGTGTCGGTCATGTGCGGCATTCTATCTTCATAGCCTCCTATGCTAATATGAATAGGAACCTATCATTATCGAGGAATCCGAATGCCTGCCTCCCCACGCATCGCCATCGTCGGCGCCGGTCCCGGCGGACTCACGCTGGCGCGCATCCTTCATCTGTCCGGCATCCATGCCACCGTCTTCGAACGCGAAGACGGCCCGCTCGTGCGGCCCCAGGGCGGCACGCTCGACCTGCACGAAGACTCTGGCCTGCTGGCCCTGCAACGCGCCGGGCTCGACCGCGAGTTCCTGCGCATCGCGCGCTACGACGACCAGGGATCTCGGTTGCTCGACAAGTCGGGCCGCGTGCTGTTCGAAGCGCCCGATGCCTCCGCCGGCAACCGCCCCGAGGTCGACCGCACGGCGCTGCGCGACATGCTGCTGGCCTCGCTGCCGGCCGGCTGCGTGCAATGGGGCTGCGCGCTGCGCGACGCACGGCTGCAGGACGGCGGACGCTGGAACCTGCTGCTCACCCACGGCGAGGCGGGCCCGTTCGACCTGGTCGTCGGTGCGGACGGTGCCTGGTCGCGCCTGCGGCCGCTGCTGTCGCCGTACAAGCCGCAGTACAGCGGGCTGACCTTCATCGAGTTTGGCATCGACGACGTCGACCGCAGCCATCCGGCGCTTGCACGGCTGGTTGGCCGCGGCAAGCTCGATGTGCAGGGCGACGGCAAGATGATCGTTGCGCAGCGCAACGGCCATGCGCACATCCGCGGCTACGGCATCTTCCGTGTGCCGCCGGACTGGGCCGCGAAGCGCTTCGACTTCGCCTCGCCCGCCGCCGTGCGCAACGCCCTGCTCGCGGAGTTCGCGGGCTATGCCGATGCCGTCACCGACCTCTTTCGCGCCAGCAACGACCAGTTCGTGGCGCGGCCCATCCACGCGCTGCCGGTTGGCCATTGCTGGACGCACCGGCGCGGGCTGACGCTGCTCGGCGACGCGGCGCACCTGATGTCGCCCTTCGGCGGCGAAGGCGTGAACGCCGCAATGCGCGATGCGGCCGAACTGGCCACGCTGCTTGCCGCGAAGAACGACTGGGCCGCAGCGGTGGCCACTTACGAAATGCAGATGTTCGAACGCGTGGAAGAAGCCGCGGAAGGCTCCGCCGAGGCCGCCGCCGTGCAGTTGTCGCACATCGGCGAGGCATTGACGCTGGAGCACATGCACGCGCACAACACCCGCAGGGCCGGGGCCGTCTGAAGGCCCTGCTTCCGGGCACCCGGGTCGTCTTTCATGTATAGATTTGACTTTATTTTAGATATATCTAAAATAATTCCGATACACATCAAGAAGGATACCCACCATGAGACATTTCCACCTCGACCATCACCACTGCCGCACCGCCCGCGGCGAACATGAAGACGGCCTTTCCGGCGGCCGCGGACACCGTGGCGGACGCGGCGGCGGCGGTGGCGGACGGGTGTTCGGCCACGGCGGCCTGCGCTTCGTGCTGCTGCAGCTCATCGCCGACAAGCCGGCCCACGGCTACGAGCTGATCAAGGCCATCGAAGACCGCCTCGGCGGCAGCTACGCGCCGAGCCCCGGCGTGGTCTACCCCACCCTCACGCTGCTCGAGGAAATGGGCTACCTCAGCGTGGAAACCGCCGACAACGGCGGGCGCAAGCGCTACAGCATCACCGACAGCGGCCAGGAATTCCTGGCGGCCAACCGCGAGACGGCCGACGCCATGATGTCCCGCATGAGCGGCGGCGTCGACGGCGCCGGCCCGCGCGGCGGACGCCCGCCGCAGGTCACGCGCGCCATCGAGAACCTCAAGCTCGCGATGCGCATGCGCCTGTCGGGCACGCCGCTGACCGAGCAGCAGGCACACGACTTCGCGGCCGTGCTCGACAGCGCGGCGCAGCAGATCGAAAAGATCTGAACGCCCGCTCTCCCACCCCCATCTCAACCCGCCCTGCTCACCCAGGACCTCTGCAATGACTGACCTCAGTACCTCATCTGCTCCCACCGCCCCCGACCGCACACCGCGCCGGGTGCGCCACGACCTGCGCTTTCGCCAGCTCACGGTGAAGACCGCCGAGCGCGTGACGCCGCACCTGATCCGCATCACGCTCGCGGGCGACGACCTCGCGGGCTTCAGCAGCCCCGGCTTCGACGACCACGCGAAGATCTTCTTTCCCGACGCCGCCACCGGCAAGCTCACGCTGCCGACCGCCGGCCCCGACGGCCCGGTGTGGCCCGCGAGCGGCCGCCCGACCATGCGCGACTACACGCCGCGCCGCCACGACGCGCAGGCCGGCACGCTGGAGATCGACTTCGCGCTGCACGACGCCGGCCCCGCCACGCAATGGGCAGAGCAGGCCAGGCCCGGCGACGTCCTCGGCGTGGGCGGCCCGCGCGGCTCGTTCATCGTGCCGACCGCCTTCGACTGGCACCTGCTGATCGGCGACGACACCGCCCTGCCCGCCATCTCGCGCCGACTGGCCGAACTGCCCGCCGGTGCGCGCGCGGTGGTGCTGGCGGAGGTCGACAGCGAGGCCGATGAACTGCTGTTCGAGACGCAGGCCGAGCTCACGCTGCAATGGGTGCACCGCCGCGGCGCCGAGCCGGGCACGAGCCCCGTGCTGGTCGATGCGCTGAAGGCGGCGACGCTGCCGGCCGGCGACTTCCATGCGTGGGTGGGTTGCGAGTCGGCCATCGCCAAGGCGCTGCGCGCGCACCTGGTGGGCGAGCGCGGCGCGAACCCGAAGTGGACGCGCGCCTCGGGGTACTGGCGCAAGGGTGCGGCGGCCACGCACGATTCGCACGACGAGTAATTCGGTCTTGCTCCTTCCCCCTCTGGGGGAAGGCCGGGATGGGGGCAAGCGGCGTTCGATAAGCAGCTGATGGCGCATAGGCCGTCGTGCCCCCACCCCTACCCTCCCCCAGCGGGGGAGGGAGACATGCAAACTCAGTGCGGCACTTCCGCCGGCCCCGACGCCGCCGCGTTTCGCCTCGGGCTCTTGATCAGCAGCAGCAGCGGAATCGCCAGCACCGTGATGACCATCATGATCCCGAAGTCGTCCAGGTAGCCGATCAGCGCGCCCTGGCGCGTCACCTCGGCGTTGATCAGCGCCAGCCCCGTCATCGTGTCGGGCGACATCATCTGCGGCAGCGTCGCCAGCGCCGGATTGCCCGGCGCCACGGTCGACGCAATCTGCGCATGCGCCTTGCTCGATCCTTCGGTCAGCAGCGCCTGCACGATCGAGATGCCCACGCTGCTGCCGATGTTGCGCAGCAGGCTGAAGATGGGCGTGCCCTGGTTGCGCAGCCGCGGCGCCAGCGTGGCGAAGGTGGCGGTCGACAGCGGTACGAAGGTGAAGCCGATGCCCAGGCCCTGGATGAAGCCCGACATGATGATCAGGCTGCTGTCCATCTGCAGCGTGAGCCGCGTCATCTGGTAGAGCGAGAACGCCGTGAGCCCGAAGCCCACCGCCATGATCGCGCGCACGTCGATGCGCTGCACCAGCCGGCCCACGATGATCATCGCGATCATCGTGCCCACGCCCCGCGGCGCGGTCACTTCCCCGGTGTAGATCACCGGATAGCCCATCAGCCCCTGCAGGAAGTTGGGCAGCAGCGCCATGGTGGCGAACAGGATCATGCCGACGATGAACGCGAACAGCAGGCCGGTGACGAAGTTGCGGTCTTTCAGCAGGTCGCGGTCGAAGAACGACACGCCCTGCACCGTCCAGGTGTGGACCACGAAGAAGCCGAAGGCCACCAGCGCGGCGGCGGCCTCGAGCTTGATTTCCCACGAGTCGAACCAGTCGAGCTGCTCGCCGCGGTCCAGAAAGAGCTGCAGCATGCCGATGGCCAGGCTCAGCGTGACGAAGCCGAAGATGTCGAGCTTCTCGCCCTGCGGCCGGCTCTCGGGCAGGTAGCGCGCAATGCCCCAGAACGCGACGATGCCCACCGGCAGGTTGATGAAGAACACCCAGCGCCAGTCGAAGTTCTCGGTGAGCCAGCCGCCCAGCAGCGGCCCGAGGATGGGCCCGACCATGATGCCCGCGCCCCAGATGGCCATGGCCTGGCCCACCTTCTCGCGCGGGTTGATGTCCAGCAACACCGCCTGCGACAGCGGCACCAGCGCCGCGCCGAACACGCCCTGCAGCAGCCGCGCGGCCACGATGCCGACCAGCGAGGTCGCCAGCCCGCACAGCGCCGAGGCCACCGTGAAGCCGATGACCGAGATGATGAACACGCGCCGCCGGCCCCAGTGGCCGCACAGCCACCCCGTGAGCGGCAATGCGATGGCCGAGGCCACGATGTACGAGGTGAGCACCCAGGTGATCTGGTCCTGCGAGGCCTGCAGGCTGCCCTGCATGTGCGGCAGGGCGACGTTGGCGATGGTGGTGTCCAGCGCCTGCATGATGGTCGCCAGCATGATCGAGATGGTGATCATCCCCTTGTGCGGCACGGTGGTTCCGGGGGCGACGCTCATGGCTTGCTCCCTCCGCCGGAGGTGATGTCCACCAGGCTGCCGTGCACCTTGCCCAGCAGGCCCAGCAACTGCAGCCGTTCGGCCTGCGTCAGCACCGACATCACACGGGCATTGAGCCCGTCGCTGATGCTCAGCGCGGCGTCGAGCGCCTTCTCGGCGCTGGGCTCCAGGTGGATCTTGTTGACGCGGCGGTCGGTGGCGCTGGGCTCGCGGCGGATCCAGCCGGCCGCGGCCATGCGGTCGCACAGCCCGGCCACCGCCATCGGTGTCAGGTCGAGTCGCTGCGCCAGTTCGGCCTGCGACAGCGGCTCGACCTCGTCCGGGTCGCCGTGCATGGCCAATGCGCCCAGCAGGCGGCACTGCGCGCTGGTAAGGCCGATGCGTTCGCGCGCCAGGCGGTCGAACTCTTCGATGTAGAGCTTTCCGACGCTCTTGACGAGAAAGCCGAAACGCTGGGTGAAGTCCCTTTTCATAAGGGACTGGATTATCTACATGTTTATTAGTTTGGCATTAGCAACGGCGCGGCGATGTGGCAGTTGTCAAAGCCAGCCGGCGCGCCTGAACCGGTAATAAAGATAGCCGCAGGTGGCGGCGATCAGGCCCAGCGCCACCGGGTAGCCGTAGTGGAATTTCAGCTCCGGCATGTTCTCGAAATTCATGCCCCAGATGCCGGCGAACGCGGTGCACACCGCGAAGATGCTGGCCCAGGCCGCGAGCCGCTTGGTGACCTCGCTCTCCTCGATGGTCACCATCGACAGGTTCACTGAAATGGCCGTGCCGATGGTGTCGCGCATCGCGTCGATGGAGCCGTTGATGCGCCCCAGGTGGTCGCCCACGTCGCGAAAGTATTCCTGCGAGCTCATGCAGATCTGCGGCACCCGCCCGCCGTGCATCTTGCCGGCCGCCTCCAGCAGCGGCGCCACCGCGCGCTTCAGGATCATGCTGCGCCGCTTCAGGTCGTACAGCTGCTTGATCTTGTCGCGTGCCACGCCGCCCTGGCCGAAGATCTGCTGCTCGATGGCTTCCAGCTCCACCTCGAGCGCGTCGATCACCGGAAAGTAGCGGTCGACCACCGCGTCCATCAGCGCATACAGCACGAAGCCCGCGCCGTTGCGCAGCAGGTCGGGCTCGCGCTCGCAGCGCTCGCGCACGCCCAGAAAGCCTTGCTTGCTGCGGTTGCGCACCGACAGCACGTAGTTCGCGCCGACGAACACGTCGACCTCGCCCACGTTGGTGCAGTGCTCGCCCTCGGCCGAGGGCTCCACCAGGTGCATGACCACGAAGAGCGAGTCGCCGTATTCCTCCACCTTCGGGCGCTGGTGGCCGTGGTGGGCGTCCTCGACCGCCAGCGGATGCAGGTTGAATTCCTTCTGCATCTCTTCCAGTTCTTCGTCGGAGGCGTCGCTCAGCGCCACCCACACGAAGCAACCGGGCCGGCTGATGTAGTCGCTGATGTCCTCGACCGAAATGTCGGCGAGCTTGGCGCCGTTTTCATAGGCCACGCAGTTGATCAGCATGGGGGCTCCGAAAAATTCACAGGGGTTGGGGAAATGCCTGCAGGCGGGGTCAGCTCGCAGTGTCGGCGCTCGACCTGGCTGCCAGCGCGCCGGTGTCCGCCAGCGCCGCCTCTATGGCCTGCGTCTCGCTCCGGAGCAGGGCCAGGCCCTTGTCGGCCAGCGCGGCGTGGCTTGCCGTGTCGGCCCACAGGCTGGTCGCGGCTTCGAAGCAGGTGAGCGACGTGAAGCGGATGCGGCCCTGCGCCAGGTCCATGAAGCGCTTCTCGCGCAGGGGGTCCGCCCGGTCCCAGGCGCCGCCGATGATCACGCGACGGCCCCGCTTCACGCGCGGCTCGAGCTCAGCGAAGAAAGGCAGCTTGGCGGACGCCCAGCCCTGCATGCCGGCGTTGGACGCAGTGTCGAAGGCGGAGGGTGCGGCGTTCGCCTTCGCAAAGTCGCGCAAGGCGCCGAGCTGGTAGCGCACCGGCTGGTGTGCCCCGGCCGCGCCGCCTTCCACGGGCCGGATCACGCTGGCGCTGTTGCCCGCGCGCCCGTCGGGCCGCTTCGACTTGCGCAGATCCGCGAGCTGGGCCGGCGACATGCACAGGTACAGCGCGGCAAGTTCGGCGGAGACGGTGGCGCTGTCTGGCAGCGCGGTGGCGACCGCTTCAGGGCCTTTGGATTCGTTCAGCTGGGCCATGGGCGCCTTGTTCTTCACGCGGGGGTCGCGCTGGCGGATTTTAGAGCGGTGGCTGCGCGTCGAATGGGCCGGCGGGCCGGAATGTCGGCGAGGTTGCGGCAGTTCTCGCAGGCCACGGCAATTGATCGGGGTTCGATATGCCGCAAAGTTCACGACCGTCGGCATCGAGATCGTGCCGCCCGAAGCAAAAGCATCCGGACCTTGCGAACAATGCGGAATCAGGGGAGTCGTTGCGCGATGGCGCATCCGGCTTCGCGTATAAAATCTTATACACACAGGCGCATGGATGGACGAAAAGGAAATCCGCTGGGCAGGCTCTTCTTATGCGGATCTGCTGTCATTCCCCGTGGAAGCGCGCCGCGCAGCCGGTTTCGAATTGGGCAAGGTCCAGGCCGGGCAGGACCCGACGGACTGGAAGCCGTTCAATGACGTGGGTTCCGGCACGCGGGAAATCCGGCTCAGGGACCCGAGCGGCATCTACCGCGTGATGTACGTGGCCATGTTCGAGGAAGCCATTTATGTCCTGCATTGTTTCCAGAAGAAAACACAGGCGACCAGTCAGCAGGACAAGGCGATCGCACAGGCACGCTATCGGGCGGTGATCAAGACGAGGAAGAAATGACCATGAAGACCGACACAGCAATCAATCACGTCACCAAGCCTGGCGCCAACCTCTTCCTCGAGTTGGGCTTTCCGCCCGCGGAGGCCAAGCGCCTGCAGGCAGCATCGCAAAAGCAGATCACCGATACGCGGCTGCTGAAACAGCAACTCATGGAGGAGTTGTCGAGCTGGATCTCGGAGCATCACCTGAAGCAAGCCGAAGCGGCCGACATCCTGATGGTCTCCCGCCCTCGGGTTTCTGACGTGGTGAACAGGAAGACAGCCAAGTTCACCATCGACACGCTGGTCGAGATGCTCAGTCGCATCGGCAAGCCAGTCAAGCTGGTCATCGGCTGAGCTGCGACCGTCCCCGATAATCGCCCGAGTGAAAACGACGACTGCCCAACCCTCCCCCACGACCAGCGACTTTTCCGGGCACACGCCCATGATGGCGCAGTACCTCGGCCTCAAGGCCGACCACCCGGACACCCTGCTGTTCTACCGGATGGGCGACTTCTACGAGCTGTTCTGGGCCGACGCCGAAAAGGCCGCGCGCCTGCTCGACATCACCCTCACGCAGCGCGGCCAGTCGGCCGGCCAGCCGGTCGTGATGTGCGGCGTGCCCTTCCATGCGGTCGATACCTACCTCGCGCGGCTCATCAAGCTGGGGGAATCGGTCGCCATCTGCGAGCAGGTGGGCGAGGTCGGCGCGAGCAAGGGCCCGGTCGAGCGCAAGGTGATGCGCGTGGTCACGCCCGGCACGCTGACCGACTCCGAACTGCTCAGCGACAAGAGCGAATCGCTGCTGCTCGCGGTGCACGCCGGCACGCGCAATTTCTGCGGGTTGGCCTGGCTCAGCGTGACGGGCGCCGAGCTGCGGCTGGCCGAGTGCCCGGCCGATGCGCTCGAAGCCTGGATCGCGCGCATCGCGCCCAGCGAACTGCTCTACAGCGCCGAGGTCACCCCCGCCTTCGAGCAGCGCCTGAAGGCCGCGCGCAGCGCCACGCCCTTCACGCTGTCGATCCGCCCGGCGTGGCAGTTCGACGGCGGCCTGGGCGAACGCAAGCTCAGCGAGCAGATGGGCAGCAACAGCCTGGCCGCCTGGAACGCCGAATCGCTGACCAACGCGCATGCCGCGGCCGCCGCGCTGCTGGGCTACGCCGAGCACACGCAGGGCCGCGCGCTCTCGCACGTACAGCGCCTGTCGGTGGAGCGCGACGGCGATCTGATCGAGCTGCCGCCCACCACGCGGCGCAACCTCGAGCTGGTGCAGACGCTGCGCGGCGAAGACTCGCCCACCATGTTCTCGCTGCTCGACACCTGCATGACGGGCATGGGCAGCCGCCTGCTGAAGCGCTGGCTGCTGTCGCCGCGCCGCGACCGCAGCGAAGCGCAGGCCCGGCTCGAAGCCATCGGCGCGCTGCAGTCCACGGTGCTGAACGGCACGTCCGCGCCCTGGCGCTCACTGCGCGAGCAACTGAAGAACACCAGCGACGTGGAACGCATCGCGGCGCGCATCGCACTGCGGCAGGTGCGCCCGCGCGAACTGCTGGCGCTGCGCCTGGCGCTGGCCAAGGCCGAGCAGCTGGCGCCGATCCTTCCCGCGTCCGCCCCGCTGCTCGCCCGCATCGCCGAGCGGCTGGCACCGCCGCCCGGCTGCGCCGACCTGCTGGTGAGCGCCATCAAGCCTGACCCGTCCGCGCTGGTGCGCGATGGCGGCGTGATCGCCACCGGCCACGACGCCGAGCTCGACGAACTGCGCGCCATCAGCGACAACTGCGACGACTTCTTGCTGAAGCTCGAAATCAGCGAGCGCGAGCGCACCGGCATCAGCAACCTGCGGGTGCAGTTCAACCGGGTGCACGGCTTCTACATCGAGGTGACGCAAAGCGCGCTGTCGAAGGTGCCCGACAACTACCGCCGCCGCCAGACGCTGAAGAACGCCGAGCGCTTCATCACGCCCGAACTGAAAGCCTTCGAGGACAAGGCCCTGAGCGCGCAAGACCGCGCGCTGGCCCGCGAGAAGTGGCTCTACGAACAGCTGCTCGACGCGCTGCAGCCCTCGGTGCCCGCGCTCACGCAACTGGCCGTCGGCATCGCCTCGCTCGACGCGCTGTGCGCGCTGGCCGAGCGCTCGCACACGCTGCACTGGCGCGCGCCGGTCTTCGTGTCGCACCCCTGCATCGAGATCCAGCAGGGCCGCCATCCGGTGGTGGAAGCCCGGCTGGCCGAAAAGTCGTCGGGCGGCTTCATCGCCAACGACACGCAACTGGGCCCGCAGCAACGCATGCAGGTCATCACCGGCCCCAACATGGGCGGTAAATCGACGTACATGCGGCAGGTGGCGATCATCGTGCTGCTGGCCTCCATCGGCTCGCACGTGCCGGCGGCGGCCTGCCGGCTGGGGCCGATCGACGCCATTCATACCCGCATCGGCGCGGCGGACGACCTGGCCAATGCGCAGTCGACCTTCATGCTAGAGATGACCGAGGCCGCGCAGATACTGCACAGCGCCACGGCGCAGTCGCTGGTGCTGATGGACGAAATCGGCCGCGGCACCAGCACTTTCGACGGCCTGGCGCTGGCCGCGGGCATCGCGGCGCAGTTGCACGACCGCAGCAAGGCCTTCACGCTGTTCGCGACCCACTACTTCGAGCTGACCGAGTTCCCCGCCACGCACCACGGTGCGGTGAACATGCACGTGAGCGCCACCGAAGCAGGCCGCGACATCGTGTTTTTGCATGAAATGCAGCCCGGCCCGGCCAGCAAGAGCTACGGGATCCAGGTGGCGCGGCTCGCGGGCATGCCCGCGGCGGTGGTCAACCACGCACGGCAGGCGCTGGAAGCCCTCGAATCGCAGCATGCACAAACGCGTGCGCAGGTCGACCTGTTCGCACCGCCCCCGGTGGCCCAGACGCCCCTGGCCAGCGCCGTAGAATCCGCCCTGGCTGCGCTAGACCCCGACACCATGAGCCCGCGCGAGGCACTCGACGCCTTGTACGCCCTTCAAAAATTGAACCAACGCGAACAGGCCGCCGGCTGACCGGGCACTGTTCATGCGAGACGAACTCATGACTTATTGCGTAGGCATCAAACTCAACGCCGGCCTGGTGTTCCTGTCCGACTCGCGCACCAATGCGGGCGTGGACCACATCAGCACCTTCCGCAAGATGATCGTCTACGAACAGCCGGGCGACCGCGTGATGGTGCTGCTGTCCTCGGGCAACCTCAGCATTTCGCAGTCGGTGCGCGAAATCCTGCAGATCGAGGAGCTGCGCGAAACCCGCGAAGACGGCACGCCGGGCGAGCCCATCACCATCTGGAACGCCAAGAGCATGTTCGACGCCGCCCGCGTGCTGGGCTCGGCGGTGCGCCATGTGTACGACCGCGACGCCGAGGCGCTCAAGCATGCGGGGCTCGACTTCAACGTGTCCTTCATCTTCGGCGGACAGGTCAAGGGCGAGGGCATGCGCCTGTTCCTGGTCTATGCGGCCGGCAACTTCATCGAAGCCACCACCGAGACGCCCTACTTCCAGGTCGGCGAGTCGAAGTACGGCAAGCCCGTGCTCGACCGCGTGCTCACGCCCGAGACCCCGCTGGACGAGGCCGCCAAGTGCGCGCTGGTGTCGATGGACTCGACCATGAAGTCAAACCTCTCGGTCGGCCTGCCGCTGGACCTGGTGGTGTACGAGGCCAACAAGCTCGAGACCGACCGCGTGATCTGCATCGACGCCGACAACCCCTACTACCGCATGATGCACAACAGCTGGGGCCAGAAGCTGCGCGAGGTGTTCGACAGCATCGAGGACCCGGTGTGGGACGACAGCCATACCGAGCATCCGCTGAAGATGCCGGCCACGCGCCACGGCGCGCTGCGCAAGATCTCGACCCCCGACGAAAAGCTCATCTGAACCCCGTGCCACCCGTCGTTTTCTCGCACGGCAACAGCTTTCCCGCCAGCACTTACCGCGTCGTTCTCGACAGCCTGCGCAACCGCGGCTTCGAGGTCGACGCCATCGAGAAATTCGGGCACGACCCGAAGTACCCCGTCACCGACAACTGGCCGCACCTGGTGCAGCAGCTGGCCGACTTCGCCAAGGCCCGTGCCGACCGCGCGGGCGGCCCGGTGTTCCTCGTCGGCCATTCCCTGGGCGGCTTCCTGAGCCTGATGTGCGCGGCACGCCACCCCGAACTGGCGCGCGGCGTGGTGCTGGTCGACTCGCCCATCCTCGGCGGCTGGCGCGCGAACACGCTCAACGTGGTCAAGCGCACGCCGCTCATGAAGAGCATTTCGCCGGGCGCCATCAGCCGCAAGCGCCGCAACAGCTGGGAGCACCGCGAGGCGGTGTTCGCGCATTTCCGCAGCAAGAAGGCCTTTGCGAAGTGGGACGAGCAGGTGCTGCACGACTACATCGACCACGGCACCTTCGACGGCGACAAGGGCGGTGAAGAAGGCCGCGAGCTGAGCTTCGACCGCGACGTGGAAACCGCCATCTACAACACCCTGCCCCACAACCTGGGCGCATTGCTGCGCGCGCACCCGCTCAAGTGCAAGGCCGCCTTCATCGGCGGGCGGCAGTCGGCCGAGATGAAGCGCGTGGGCATGGCGATGACGCAGCTCGTCACCAAGGGCCGCATCGCCATGCTGGACGGCACGCACCTGTTCCCGATGGAAAAGCCGCTGGCCACCGCCGCGGCCATCGAGGCCGCGCTGCGCAACCTGCTCTGAACCGCGGCGGCCACGGCGACCACGGCGGCCACGCCGCCGCCCCTGTCAGCCGCCCCTGTCACACCTTGGTGACGTGCACCCCGGGCCGCTTGCCCGCATTCCACTTGCCGCCCAGCGCCCGCTCGATCTGCGCGGCCAGCTGCAGCAACAAGCCGTCGTTCGCCTGCGCCGCCTGCGCCTGGATGCCCAGCGGCAACCCGTTCTCCTGCGCGGCCATCGGCAGCGAGATGCCCGGCAGCCCGCACAGGTTGGACAGCGGCGTGTACGCGAAGTTTTGCCACAGGTTGGCGAACCAGTCGTGGACCGACGGATTGGCGCTGGTCGTGAGGTATTCGCTGGTGCCGACCTTGGGCGTGGGCAGCGCGGTGATCGGCGTCAGGATGATGTCCCAGCCCTGGAAGAAGTTGCCGAAGGCGCGCGAGGTGGTGTTGAACACGGCCTGCATCTTCGAGCGCTCGGTGTACGAGGTGTTCAGCCCGGCTTCCCAGATCTTGATGTTGATCGGCTCCAGCAGCTCGGCCGGCGGGCGCTCCAGCCCCAGGCGGTGCAGGTGGCCGTCGATCACCTGCGCGAAGTTGCTGATGTAGCAGGTGGTCTGCGCGGCGAAGGCGGCCCGAAGGTCGACCTCGGGCAGCGCCCACTCCACGTGGTGGCCCAGCCCTTCGAGGAACTTGCCCGCGCGCTCCAGCTCGGCCACGAAATGCGGCGTGGCGCGAAAGTCGCCCCATTCGTGCGACAGCGCAATGCGCAGGCGGCCCGGGTCTTTCTTGATGAGTTCGCTGTACGGCTCGGCCGGCGACCAGAACGGCATGAACTCGCCCGGCGCGCCGCCGCGGCAGTGGTCGACGAAGGCGGCCGTGTCGCGCACGGTGCGGCTGTGGCAGCCCTGGATGGACACCAACCCCGACAGATCGGACAGCCCCGGCGCCAGCGAAAACACGCCGCGCGACACCTTCAGGCCGATGTTGCCGTTCACGCCCGCCGGAATGCGGATGGAGCCGCCGCCGTCGGTGGCATGCGACAGCGGCAGCACGCCCGCGGCCACGGCCGCCGCCGTGCCGGCCGACGAGCCGCAGGTGGTGTATTCGAGATCCCACGGGTTGCGCGTGACGTGCAGTGCGTTTTCCACCGAGCTGCACACACCGAACTCGGGGGTGGTGCTGCGGCCCACGATGTTCAGGCCGGCCTTGCGCAGCTTTTCCGTGAGGAAGCTGTCGGCGGCCGGGCGGTTGCCCTGCATGATCATCGAGCCGAACTCCTGCAGCCGGCCCTTGAGCGTGGGACCCAGGTCTTTCATGAGGTACGGCAGGCCGGCGAACACGCCCTCGGGGTCCATGCCGTCCTTCAGCGGGTCGGCGACCACGTCGTCGAACACCTCGACCACCGCGTCCAGCTGCGGGTTGACCTTCGCGATACCGGCCGCGGCCTGCGCCGCCAGTTCGGCCGCCGTCACGTCGCCCTTGCGCACGCGTTCGGCCAGCCCGATGCCGTCATGCGCGGCCCATTCGTCCCAGCTCATTGCCAGCGTCATCTCGTGTTCTCCATTCGCTTGAAAAAAAGTAATCGCCAAAGTGTTCGTGTGAGGGCCAGCCGAAGCCGAGCCGCAAGCGCATCAGCGTACCCGTGCCGACAAGGATCGTCCCGGCCACATCGTTTCGCCGGACCAGGTAGTAGGCCAATGCGGCGCCCACTGCAAAGAGCCGGGCATCGTGCCAGTCGGACAGCAGGCGCCCGTTGCCCAGGAACACGCTGAACACCACGAAGCGCAGGTTCAGCACACAGGCCGTGGCCGCGATCACCCAACGTGGGCTATGCGGAGGACCCGGAGCTGTACCGCTTCCTGGCGCAGGAGGCAAAGCGGCTCCCTAGAATCGCGCGGCCGCCCCTGAACCCGCTCCAAGACCCGCATGCCGACCGAAGAACCCCTGCCCCTGTCGCTCTCCACGCCCGCGCTGGCCGACGCGCTGATCGTCGATCCGTTCTACCTGGCGATCTCCGTCGATTTCGAGCACGACATGCGCCAGCGCAAGGCGGTGCTCGCCTCCTACTTCGCCTGGTCGCTGGACGAGGCCGCGCGCACCGGACGCTGCCTGACGCCCGAAGACCCCGCGCTGGGCGCGGCGGCATGGCTGCTGCCGCGCGCGGACGAGGTCGATGCCGCCGAGTCGGCCGCGAAAAGCGCCTTCCTCGCCGGCGCGCTGGGCCCTCGCGGCCTGGCCAGCTACCACCGCATCGTCGAGTTCATGGCGGCGCGCGCCCCGGCCGTGGTGCCGGCGGGCGCGTGGTACCTGTCGATCCTGGGCATCGCGCCCGCCGCGCAAGGGCGCGGGCTGGGCGCGCGGCTGCTGGCGCCCACGCTGGCTGAAGCCGACGCGGCGGGCGTGCCCTGCTTCCTGGAAACCTTCACGCCGCGCAGCGTGGGGTTCTACGAGCGGCTGGGCTTTCGCAGCGAGGCCGCGCACCGGGAGCCGGTGTCGGATGCCGAATACCTGATCATGTGCCGGCCCCCTCGGGCGACCTGAGCGGGCCGTGCCAAGGCGCAAAAAGGCGCCTTGGATACAAAAAGCAATACTTGGCAACAATCCGGGAGAATCAGCAACCGTCCGCCAACTGCCCGGAGCCCTTGCGTCCATGTCCGTTCTCCCCGTTGAAGACGCCGACCCCGTCTCGCTGAGCCCCGCCCTCATCGTCGAGGACGACCCGCAGATGCAGCAGCGCCTGCGCCATGTGCTGGCCACCCTCGGCTGCGACGACGCGCACATCGCGGTGACCGACAGCGTGGCCGGCGCGCAGCAGCTGCTGGGCGCCCACCGCTACAGCGTGGCGCTGGTGGACATCGGCCTGCCCGACGGCAGCGGCGTGGAACTGATCGGCTGGCTGCAGGCGCACCACCCGGGCGTGCCGGCGGTGGTGATCTCGGCCTGGCGCACCGAAGAAGTCATCTTTGCGGCGCTGCGCGCGGGCGCCATCGGCTACCTGCTGAAAGAGCGCGACGACCTCGAGCTGGCCATGGCGCTGCGCAGCATCGAGCAAGGCGGCGCACCGATCGATCCGACCATCGCGCGGCGCATCCTGGCGTGGGTGGCCGCCGCGCCTCGGCCTGCGACGGCACCGGCCGGGGCGCGCGGGAATGCGCCCGGGGATGCACTCCTCTCGGCCCTGACACCGCGCGAACGCAAGATCCTCGAGCTCGTGTCTCAAGGCCTGAGCAACCGGGAAATGGCCGAGATGCTGTCGATTTCCAGGCTGACCGTCGAATGCCACACCAAGAACATCTACCGCAAGCTGGCCGTCAACTCGCGCACCGAAGCCGTGTTCCAGGGGCGGCGGCATGGCTTGCTGCGCTGATCGGCGCGCTGCTCGTCTGTCTTGCAGCCGGTCCGGCCTGGGCGCAGGCGGTCGCCGCACCGGCCCTGCACGTCGAGGCCGTGCGCGGCGCCGGGTGGCAAGACACCGCGCCGCCCGCCGGAGGCTGGACGCCCGTCACCCTGCCCGACAGCTGGGCGCAGCGCTGGCCCGGCTTCGACGGCGTGGTCTGGTACCGGCTGACCTGGACACAGCCCGAACAGGTGCGTGAAGTCGGGCTGCTGCTGCACTACCTGAACATGGCCGGCGAGGTGTCGCTCAACGGCACGCCCATTTCGCGCGACGCCAGCCTGGTGGAGCCGCTCACGCGCGCCTGGAACACGCCGCGCCACTGGCTGCTGGCGCCGCCGCTGTTGCGCGCGGGCAGCAACACGCTGCTGGTGCGCGTGTCGGGCCTGTCGGTCTACCAGGCGGGGCTGGGGCCGGTCGAACTGGGCACGCCGGCGGCCACGCAGGCCGGGTTCGCGCACGAGCGGCTGCTGCGCCACGACCTGCAGGTGCTGGGCCTGGCGGTCAGTGCGGCGGTCTCGGCCTTCTTCGCCGCCTGGTGGTGGCTGCGCCGGCGCGAGACGGCCTACGGCTGGTTCGCGGCGATGTCGGTGCTGTGGCTGCTGTTCGCCTACAACCAGATCGCGACCAGCCCGTGGCCCTTTGCGTCCAACCACGGCTGGCAGGCGCTCAACACCTCGCTGCTGCTGGTGTTCAGCCTGTCTTACCTGGTGTTCGCGCTGCGGTACTGCCAACGGCGCATGCCGCGCCTGGAGGGCGCGGCGCTGCTGGTGGCGGCGGCCGGGGTCACCGACCTGTGGGTCGCGCCGCTGGCCGGCCTGGCGGCGCACCGCGCGCTCTGGACGCTGGTGGGCGGCCTGACGATCATCGTGGTGAACAGCGTCGCCATCGTGCACGCCTGGCGCCACCGCGGCAGCCCGATGCGCTCGCTCGCGCCCTTCATGGCGCTGTCCGCCATCACCGGCGCGCACGACCTGCTGGTGTTCACGCAGGTGATCGACAGCAACATCTACTACACGAACATGTCGTCGTACGTGTTGCTGCTGGGCATGGCGCTGGCGCAGGCCGCGCGCTTCGCGCAGAGCCTGCGGCGCATAGAGAACTTCAACACCGAGCTCATCGAGGAGGTGAACGCCGCCAAGGCCGAGCTGGCCGCCACGCTGGCGCAGCAGCATGCGCTGGAACTGGCGCACGCGCGCATCGGCGAGCGCGTGAACCTGGTGAGCGACCTGCACGACGGCCTGGGCGGCATGCTGGTGGGCAGCATCGCCACGCTGGAGCGCACGCCCGAAAACCTCAGCGCGCCGGAGCTGCTGGCCATGCTCAAGCGCCTGCGCGACGACCTGCGGCTGATCATCGACGCCACCGGGCGCGACGACGGTGCCCGCGCCCTGGGCGAGCTGCTGGCGCCGTTGCGCCACCGCAGCGCGCAGCTGCTGGACGCCAACGGCATCGACTGCCGCTGGCAGGTGTCGAACATCGACACGCTCGAGCTGCCGCCCTCGCAGAGCCTCGACCTGATGCGCTTTTTGCAGGAGGCGCTGACCAACGTGCTCAAGCACAGCGCCAGCCGGCGCGTGGACGTGAGCGTGGTGCGCGCCGGCGCGGAACTGCGGCTCAGCGTGCGCGACGACGGCCGCGGCTTCGCGGTGGAGGACACCGCTCGGAACGCAGGTGCCGGGCTGCGCAACCTGCGCGCGCGGGCGCGCCGGCTGGGCGCCGAGCTGCAACTGCAGTCGCGCCCCGGCGAAACGCAGGTGGCGCTGCGGATGCCGCTCGCGTCCTGACGGCCCTGGTGGCCCTGGCAGCTCAGAGTTCGAGCACCAGCCGGCCCTGCCCTTCGCAGGCGCGCGAGCAGCAGGCCATCATCTTGGTGTTGGCGTCGCGCTCCATGCGCGTGAGCACCACGTCGCGGTGGTCGACCTTGCCCGACAGCACGCGCACTTCGCAGGAGCCGCACAGGCCCTCCTCGCAGTCGCTCTGCACATCGACGTTGGCGGCGCGCAAGGCACTCAGCAGCGTCTGGTCGGGCGGCACGGTGAGCACCAGGCCGGAGTCTTTCAGCTCGACCTCGAAGGCGTGCTCCTTCGACGGGTCGAGCGTGGCCAGCGTCGATTCGAAATGCTCCACGCGCAGCGCGCCTTCGGGCCATGCGGCGCAAGCATGTTCCAGCGCTTCGAGCATGCGCAGCGGGCCGCAGGCATACACCTGCGCGCCGGGCACGGGCTTCGCGAGCAGCGCCTGCAGGTCGTTGCGTCGGCCTTCGTCCGCGGCATGCACATGCAGGCGCTCGCCGTGCAGCGCGGCCAGTTCGTCGACGAAAGCCATGCTCGCGCGGCTGCGGCCGCTGTAGTGCAGCTCGTAGGCCATGCCCAGCGCCTTGGCGCGCCGCGCCATCGCGCTCACCGGCGTGATGCCGATACCGCCCGCGATGAAGATGGCCTTGTCCAGCGACTCGTCGAGCCTGAAGTGGTTGCGCGGGCCGCGAATGCGCAGCCGGTCGCCGACCTTCACGCTGGCATGCACCCAGGCCGAGCCGCCGCGCCCTTCGGGTTCGTGCAGCACCGCAATCTCGAACACGCCGGCTTCATCCGGGTCGCCGCACAGCGAGTACTGGCGAGAGAGTTCGGGCACGCCGCATTCCACGTCGACGTGCGCGCCGGGCGTCCAGCGCGGCAGCGGCTTGCCGTCGGGCGAGGCCAGGCGCAGCTTGACGATGCCGTCGGCCACCGGCGTCACGCGCTCGACCACCACCGGCCGCGCGATCGAGCCCGCCGAGGGCTCGCCGATGCGAACCGGCACCTGCACATCGAGAAGGCCCTTGTTCGTGCGCTCGGGGTTCAGCGCCGGGTCCCATTCGACGAGCAGGTGCTCCGGTCCGCGGAACGAGGTGTTCGGCACGTAGGTGAAGCGCTGCTCGCACAGCTTCATGTGCGGCAGCCGGCGCGTGAATTCCTCCAGGAAGATCTGCATCTCCATGCGCGCCAGGTTCTTGCCCATGCACTGGTGCGAGCCGTAGCCGAAGGTGAGGTGGTCGCTGGCGTTGTCGCGGCGAATGTCGAACAGGTCGGCGTCCTCGAAGTGATCGTCGTCGTGGTTGGCCGACGAGGTGACGATCAGCAGGCGCGAGCCCGCGGGCAGGTCGACGCCGTCGATCTGCGTGTCTTTCGTGATCAGGCGCCGCCATGCGGCCACCGAGCCGTTGTGGCGCAGGCACTCTTCCACCGCGTTGGGAATGAGCCCCGGGTCTTCGCACAACTCCTGCCACACCTGCGGGTGCTGCAGCAGCAGCTTCATCGCGTTGGCGGTGGCATTGGCCGTGGTCTCGTGCGCGGCGACGATGCCGGCCATCATCATCGAGTGCAGGTACGAGTCGGTCACCACCTCGGGGTGCAACGCCTGCTTGCGGATGCCGTACTGCATCCAGCCGGGGGCGTCGGGGTCTTGCCGCATCTTGTCGAGCACCTTGCCGGCGTACTGCCAGAAGTTGCCCACCGCATGCGCCACGGCCACCTGCTCCTCGGGCTTGGGGCGGCCCCAGGTGTTGACGGTGTGCGCAATGGAGTACTTGCGCAGCGTGTCCATGTCTTCCTCGGGCACGCCGAGAAAGTGCAGCGCCACGGTCAGCGGAATTTCCCACAGCATCTGGTCGACCAAATCCGCCTTGCCGTCGTCGATGAAGCGGTCGACGTAGGCGCGCGCCAGCTCGCGCACCATCGGCTCGTGGTGCTTCAGCGCCTCGGGCGTGAACGGGTCCATGAGCGCGCGGCGGCGCGGCATGTGGGCGGGTTCGTCTTCGTTCACCAGCGTGCGGTTCAGCGCGAAGCCGTAGGAGGCCAGCACCGCGTTGGCTTCCTCGCCGGTGGGCGTGATCTTCTCCAGCGCGTTCGACGGGCTGAAAGTGATGTTGTCGCGGAACACCGCCTTGATGTCCGCATAGCGCGTGAGCACCCAGTAGCCCAGCTTGGGGCTGTAGAAGATCGGCTCCTGCTCGCGCGCCCAGCGGACGTACTCGGGCGGGTCTTGCTGGTAGCCGTCTTCGAAGGGGTCGAAGCCGGCGGCGCGCTGGCTCACGGGGCAGCCGGTGGGCGTGCGCTCGGAAGACAACGGGCCGTGGGCGACCGGGCAGCCGGAGCGCTGCGGGCCGGAGGTGCCTGCGGCTTGGCGAACGGGGGCGGTGTCTGGCATGGCGTTGAACTCAGTCGAGGGTGATCTTGAGATCGCGGATGAGCTTCTGCCAGCGCACGGTCTCGTTCTTGAGCAGCTCGGCGTACTGCGCGGGCGTGTTGCCCACGGGCTCCACGCCGAAGTCGACCATGCGCGTGCGCACCGACGGCTCGTTGATGGCCGCGACGATCTGGCGGTTCAGCGTCTTCACCACATCGGGTGGCGTGGCCGAAGGCACCACCACGCCGACCAGCGCGGCGGCCTCCACGTTCTTGTAGCCCAGCTCGGCGAAGGTGGGCACGTCGGGCAGCTGCGGCAGCCGGGTGGCGTTGGCCACGGCCAGCGCGCGCACCTTGCCGCCCTTGATGAAGCCGGAGCCCGCGGCCAGGTCGACCATCATGGCCGGCAGCTGTCCGCCCACCACGTCGGCCAGCGCCGGCGCCGCGCCGCGGTAAGGCACGTGCACCATGAAGAGCTTGGCCTCCACCTTCAGCAGCTCCATCGCCAGGTGGTGCGGGCTGCCCGCGCCGGCCGAGGCGTAGTTGATGCCGCCCGGCTTGGCACGCGCCTGGGCGATGAAGTCCTTGGCCGAGGCGAATCCCGAGTTGGCGCCCACCACCAGGATCATGGGGAACTTGCCCATCAGCGTGACGGGTGCCAGGTCCTTGGTGGGGCTGTAGGTCAGCGACTTGTAGAGCGCCGGGTTGAACACCAGCGTGCCGTTGTCGGCCGAGAGGATGGTGTAGCCGTCCGCCGGCGCGCGCGCCGTCTCGGCCGCGCCCAGCGCGGTGTTGCCGCCGGGCTTGTTGTCGACCAGCACCGGCTGGCCGACCTGCGTGGAGAAGGTCTGCGCGACGGTGCGGGCCAGGAAGTCGGAGCCGCCGCCGGCCGCGTACGGGACGATCCAGCGGATCGGCTTGGCCGGGTAGGTCTGCGCGCTGGCGGCGGTTGCGGCAAGGCCAGCAACTGCAGCAACAGCAGCGAACGAGATGACCGCGAGTCCGCGGGCGGCGTGCTTCTTCATGGGGGTGTCTCCGAGTTGGATATTGTGTATTGCGTAATTATCATACGCATTGCGTAATAGATAGATCGCGGGTTTACCCGAGCGCCCGGGCCGATCGGCGCCCTGCCCACCCCCTACCATCGAGCGCACATGACCTCATCGCCGGAACCGATCCCTACCCCTCCCCGCGAACGCCGCCAGCGCGTGCAGGCCGCCGAAACCGGCATGGCCGTGCTCAAGGGCCTGGCCCACCTGGGCGGGCGCAGCAGCCTCACGGCCCTGTCGACCCACGTCGCCGAAAGCCCCGCCAAGGTGCACCGCTACCTCGCCAGCCTGATGGAAGAAGGCCTGGTGGCGCAGGACGCGGTCTCGCAGCACTACTACCTGGGCACCGCGGCCATCCAGATCGGCCTGGCCGCCATGCGCCAGGCCGACCCGATTCGCGCGGCCGAACCCTGCCTCGTTCGCCTGCGCGAATCGCTGGAGGTGACGTGCTTCCTCGCGGTGATGGGCAACAAGGGCCCGACCATCGTGCGCTTCGAGGAGCCGGGCCTGCCCGTGACGGTGAACGTGCGCGCGGGCTCGGTCATGTCGATGCTGTGGTCGGCCACCGGCCGCGCCTTTCTGGGCCTGCTCGACGAGTCGCGCGTGCTGGCGCTGGCCGAGCAGGAACTGGGCGATGCCACGCCCGACATGCGCGCGCTGCTCGATGCGAAAGACCCGATCGGCACCTTGCGCCGCGAGGTGCAGCAGGCGCGCTGCGCCAGCGTGAAGGACACCTACCTGCGAGGCATCAGCGCCGTGGCGGCGCCGGTGTACGACTACGCGGGCCGCGTGAGCGCGGTGATCACCGCGCTGGGCGCCACGGGCGGCTTCGACCCCGCCATCGACGGGCCCATTGCCGTGGCCGTGCGGCAGGAGGCCCGGGCCGCCAGCGCCCTGCTGGGCGCCACCGCGGCCTGAAGTTTCAAAAGCTCAAGGAGGGACAGGCGGACTCAGTCCGCCCAGACCACCGCGCCGCTCCACGCGGTTGCCAGCACCACGATGCCGAAGGCGATGCGGTACCAGGCGAAGGGCACGAAGCTGTGGCTGCTGATGTAGCGCAGCAGCCAGCGCACGCACAGCCAGGCGCTGATGAACGAGAACACCAGGCCCACCGCGAACAGCGGCAGGTCGGCCATCGACAGCGCCGCGCGCTCCTTGTAGACGCTGTACACGCCCGCGCCGATCAGCGTGGGAATGGCCAGGAAGAACGAGAAATCGGTCGCCGCCTGGCGCGACAGGCCCAGCAGCATGCCGCCGATGATGGTCGAGCCGCTGCGGCTGGTGCCCGGGATCATCGCGAAGCACTGCACCAGGCCGACCTTGAGCGCGTCCCACGGCGTCATGTCGTCCACGTGCTCGACGCGCACCGAGCCGGGCGGGCGCTTCTCGGCCCACAGGATGATGAAGCCGCCGATGATGAAGGTGCTGGCCACCACGGTCGGAATGAACAGGTGCGCCTTGATGACCTTGCCGAACAGGAGGCCCAGCACCACCGCCGGCAGGAAGCCGATGAAGATGTTCAGCGCCAGGCGTTGCGCCTTGGGCTGCCGGGGCAGTGCCACCACGGTGGAGCGGATCTTCTGCCAGTACACCAGGATCACCGCGAAGATCGCGCCGGTCTGGATCGCGATCTCGAAGACCCTGCCCCGGTCGTCGCCGAAGCCGCCGAGCAGCGAGCCCGCAAGAATCAGATGGCCGGTCGACGAGATCGGAAGAAATTCGGTCAGCCCCTCCACGATGCCCATGATGGCGGCCTTGACCAGCAAAACGATGTCCACGCGTACTCCTTGAAAGAGCGGCAATTATGGCGAGGGGACAGGTCAGGTCGGGTTCAGGTGGCGCGCAGGATACCCAGTTCTGGTGATGTTCCTCGGCATTTGGTTGACACATAGTCACAAATGAACCGGACCCGAGGTCCACAGGAGCTTCACCCATGCAAACCTCCACCCGCGGCAATGGGCTCGAAGAGCACGTCTCGACCGCCGACGACCATGGCGAGGACCGGCGCAAGAACGCGCAGGACATCGAGCGCGAGCAATGCGAGTCGGTACGGCGCGTGACCCAGGCCACGGGTGCGTCGGGTAGCGAACTGCGCCAGTTGATGCAACGCCTGCTCGACATCGGCCGCTCGAGCGCGGGCATCGTGGCGCAGGGGCACATCGCGGCCGACCGGATGCAGTCGGGCATGCCGCGGCTCGACCTGGACGACGGCCACACGGCCGACCAGTGCAGCGACGCGGCGCAGAGCATCGACTTCTGGCTGCTGGAGCCGCTGGACCCGGCGCACGACAAGAAGTGGTATGCCCGCTGGAAGTTCTGGAGCTTCATCCTGGGCGCATCCGGGCCCGACGTGGCGCTGACCTTGCAGGGGCTGGCCCTGCGGCCGAGCGAGCCAGGGGACGCCCATGCCGACCTGGTGGCCAAGGCGCGCAAGGTGCTGGAGAGCTGGCGCCGCACCTCCGAGCCGCTGTTCTGGGCGGCGGTCGAGTGCTATGTGCGGCAGCAGTCGTTCTCGCTCGAAACCGCAGGCCTACCTGATGCACTGCATCGCCGCGGTCTTCCCGGGCGACGGCATGAAACTGTCGAATGCGCAGAGCGAAGCGCTCACCGCCGTGCTGACCGGCACCTACTGCGACGCGCTGGGCAGTTCGGCGACGCTGCCTTCGGCCGATATCTACCGTCGCCTGTCGCAGGGACTGCAGGCCACCGACCGCGAGACCGCGCTCACACGGCCGCTGGGACGCAGCGACGCGGCGCAGATTGCGATCACGGCGCTGTTCTCCATCATCGAGAACGCGCGCCTCAGCCTCAGCCTGGGCCCTGACCTGACCTGACCTGACCTGACCTGCCCTGCGCTGCCCTGCTCTGCTCTACCCGGCGCGGCGGCGCAGCGCACGCACCGCGCTGTCGACCGTGGTCGACACCGGCAAACCACTCGCCGCCTCGCAGGCGGCGCGCGCGCGCGCCATGCTGAACTGCGCGAGCGCAAGGCGCGTGCAGCCGCGCTCGCGCAACGCCGCGGCCTGTGCGGCAATGAGCGCGTCGTGGCGCTGCGTGTCGCCGGCGTTCAGCGCGTCGAGCGCGCCGTCGGCCAGCGCCAGTTCGAGCGGCGTGCCTTGCGCAAACTCGCCCGGCATCGACACCAGGGTGGGCGCGAAGGTGGCAATGAGCCCGAGCCGGCCCTGCCCTTGCGCCACCTCGTCGACCATGGCCTCGTTGGGCTTGAGCACCGCGATGCCCGCATGCCTGCGCGCCACCGCCTCGATGCACGGCCCGAAGGCCGAGCAGGTGAACAGAATGCCCTGCGCGCCCGTGTCGACCGCGTACTGCGCAAGGCGCTGGAAACGCTCATGCATGGCCGCATCCAGGCCCTTGCCTTCGCGCGCCAGGTCGGCGGAGAGGCTGTCGTCGAGCAGGTTCATGCGCACCGCCTCGGGCCAGTCACGCGCGAAGGCTTCGTTGATGGGCGCGACGGAATGCGAGAGCGCGTGGATCAGGGCAATGCGTGTCATGGGTCCGGACGGTTCGGATGCACCTAGATGCCCTTGGACGACGGGTTGGCGAACGCGTCCTTCGTCTCGGCATTCAGCGGGTAGTTGATGTTGATGCCCTTGGGCGGAATGGGCGACATGAACCACTTGGCGTACAGCCTTTCCATTTCGCCCGACTTCATCATGCCCGACACCACCCGATCGACCAGCGCCTTGAAGGCCGGGTCGTCCTTGCGGAACATCAGCGACTGGTTCTCGGTGCGCAGGCTCTCGCCGGTGATGACGAAGTCCTTCGGGTTGCGCGCGTTGGCGAGCTGCCCGGCCAGCAGGATGTCGTCGAGCACGAAGGCCTGCGCCCGGCCGCTTTCCACCAGCAGGAACGAGTCGCTGTGGTCCTTGCCCGCGAGGTTGGTCACGTCCAGGCTGCGGCCCCGGTCGGCCTCGCGCAGCAGGCGGAACGATGTGGTGCCGGTGGTGGTGGCCACCGTCTTGCCCTGCAGGTCGGCAATGCTCTTGATGCCCGAATCGGCCTTCACCAGCATGCGCACGTTGTAGCGGAAGATGTCCGGCGAGAACGCCACCTGCTTCTGCCGCTCGACCAGGTTGGTGGTGGAGCCGCACTCGATGTCGACCGTGCCGTTCTGCACCAGCGGGATGCGGTTGGCCGAGGTGACGGCCTGGTACCGTACCTCGATGGCCGGCAGCTTCAGCTCGGTCTTCACCGCCTCGACGATGCGGTTGCAGATCTCGATGCTGTAGCCCACGGGCTTGAGGTTGCCGTCGAGGTACGAGAAGCCGAACGACGACTCGCGGTAGCCGAAGGTGATGGCGCCGCTGGCCTTGATCTTGGCGAGCGTGTCGCCCTCCTGCGCTTGCGCGGCGGTGCAAGGCAACAGGGTGGCAAAGGCCAACGCGAGCGCGGCGGCACCGCAAGAAAACGGCAGACGTAGCTTGGGCATGGAACGCTCCTTGGAACGACGGTTGAAGAAAAAACGAGAGGAAGAAAAGGCGCTCAGCGCATGGCCGCGCGCGTCACGGCGTCGATCGATTCGGCCAGCCGCCCGGCGATGGCCTGCAGGTCTTGCCGCGTGGCGATGAAGGGCGGCGCCAGCAGCACGTGGTCGCCCTGCCGCCCGTCGACCGTGCCGCCGAAGGGATAGCACAGCAGGCCGCGCGCCATCGCGTCCTTCTTGACGGCGGCGTTCAGCTTCAGCGCCGGATCGAACGGCGCCTTGCTCGCCCGGTCGGCCACCAGCTCCAGGCCCCAGAAGAAGCCGCGCCCGCGGATGTCGCCCACATGCGGGTGCGTGCCCAGCGCCGCCTGCAGCATCGCGCCGAAGGCGATGCCGTCGTCGCGCACCTTGGCGACCAGGCCGTCGCGGCGGATCACCTGCTGCACCGCGAGCGCAGCGGCGCAGGCCATCGGGTGGCCGAGGTAGGTGTGGCCGTGCTGGAAGAAGCCGCTGCCCTGCGACATGGCCTCGACGATGCGGCGCTGCGCCAGCACCGCGCCCACCGGCTGGTAGCCGCCGCCCAGGCCCTTGGCGATGGTGATCAGGTCGGGCACCACGCCCTCTTGCTCGCAGGCGTGCAGCGTGCCGGTGCGGCCCATGCCGCACATCACCTCGTCGAGGATCAGCAGCACGCCGTACTTGTCGCACACCGCGCGCACCGCCTTGAAGTAGCCTGGCACGGGCACCAGCACGCCGGCCGTGGCGCCGCCGACCGTTTCGGCGACGAACGCGATCACGCGGTCGGCGCCCTGCGCAAGGATGGCTGCTTCCAGCTCCGCCGCCAGGCGCAGGCCGTACTGCTCGGGGGTTTCGCCTTCGCGCTGCTCGCGGTAGGGATAGCACGGCGACACGTGCGTGGCCGGCACCAGGATGGGCGCGAAGGGCTCGCGCCGCCAGGCGTTGCCGCCCACCGCCAGCGCGCCCAGCGTGTTGCCGTGGTAGCTCTGGCGGCGCGCGATGAAGTGGGTGCGCTGCGGCTGGCCGATTTCCACGAAGTACTGGCGCGCCATCTTCAGCGCCGACTCCACCGCCTCGGAGCCGCCGCTCACCAGGTACACGTGGCTCATGCCCTCGGGGGCGGCGCCGATCAGCTCGTCGGCCAGTTGCTCGGCCACCTCGCTGGTGAAGAAGCTGGTGTGGGCGTAGGCCAGCGTGTCGAGCTGCGCATGCATGGCGGCCAGCACCTCGGGGTGCGCATGGCCCAGCGACGACACCGCCGCCCCGCCCGAGGCGTCGAGGTACTCGCGGCCTTCCGCGTCGCGGATGTACATGCCGTGGGAGCCGGTGGCAACAGGCGGGGTCTGGCGAAGATGGCGGTGGAAGACGTGCGTCATGGGGTCTGAGGGGGTTGGAACCAACGTTACGGATGAATTATTGTTTGGAACATTCGTTCCGTCAACTGTTCCAGAAAACCCTGTCCGGTACATTTGTTCCAACGACAGCCGAAGAGAGACACCGCCATGGGCGCCAGAGACCAGATCCGCCAGCGTTTCAACGAACTCAGCCCCGCGCTGCAACAGGTGGCGCGCTACCTGCTCGACCATCCGAACGAGGTCGTCACCGGCTCGATGCGCAACGTGGGCACGCGCTCGCAGAGCACGCCGGCCACCCTGGTGCGCTTTGCGCAGCACCTGGGCTTCGAGGGCTGGCCGCAGCTGAAGGAGGCCTTTGCCGCAGACATGGGCCTGGGCAGCGAGACCTACGGCGGGCGCGCCAAGCAGCTCGTCGGCCGCGCCAGGGACCAGAGCCTGACCGGGGAGATGTTCGAGGTGCAGCGCCGCAATCTCGAGGCCACGCACCGGCAGAGCGAGCAGGCGCTGCAGAAGGCCTGCGCGCTCATCGAAAAAGCGCCGGCCGTGCACGCCGCAGGGTTTCGCGCCTGCTTTCCGATCGCTTTTTCGTTCGTCTACGTCTACCGCATCTTCCGCGCCAGCGTGCACCTGGTCGACGGCCAGGGCGGCTCGCTGGAGATGCAGCAGCGCGCCTTCGCCAAGGGCGACGCGCTGGTGGTGGCGAGCTTTGCGCCCTACTCGCGCGAGGCGCTGCAGGTGGCCCAGGCGGCCAGGGCGGCCGGTTGCCGCATCGTGGCCATCACCGACAGCGTGACCTCGCCGCTGTCGCTGCTGGCCGACGAGACGCTGCTGTTCACCATCCACAGCCCCTCGTTCTTCCCGTCGGTGGCGGCCGGCGTGGCGCTGTCGGAGGCGCTCGTCGAACTGCTCGCCAGCCGCGCGGGCAAGCCGGTGGTGCGGCGCATCGACCAGGCCGAGGCACAGCTGTTCGAATCGGGGGCCTACCTGGCACCGCCGCCGGCACGCGGGGGCTAGGCCAGCGCGCGGGCCTGCGCGGCGTTCTTGCGCAGGTGGTACACCAGCAGGTCGCGGTTGCAGGTGATGTGGTCGCGCATGATGGCCTCGGCGGCGGCGGCGTCCCGCTGGCCCAGCGCCTCGACCAAGCGGCCGTGCTCCTCGACCGCCTGCATCGCCTGGGTCTGGCGGGAGAGCTGCATCGACGCATCGCGGGGGTGCGGGCGCAGGTGGCTGTCGAAGATGATCGGCAGCTGGCAGGCCCGTTGCACGGCCTCGGTCAGCCAGCGGTTGTCCGCCACCGCCAGCAGCTTGCGGTGGAAATCGAGGTTCAGGTCGTGCCAGCGCAGCGCATGCGACTGCGTCCACTCCTTGCCCTGCAGCAGCTTCCGCTGCGCGGCCACCATGGCCTGCAGCTGTGCGTGCACCTCGGCGTCCAGGCCGCGCTCGCCGAGCAGGCGGCAGCCCATGCCTTCCAGGTTGGCACGCACGCTGAAGGCGTCGAACACGTCCTTGGCGTTGAAGCGGCGCACCTGGAAACCCTTGTTGGGCACATAGACCAGCAACCCCTCGTCGGCCAGCCGCGCCATGGCGCCGCGCACGGGCGTGCGCGACACGCCGAGTTCATTGGCGAGCGTGGTCTCCATCAGATGGGAACCGGGCGTGAACACGCCGTCGAAGATGCGGTTGCGCAGTGTCTCGGCCACGGACAAGGCGCGTGTCCGGCCAGGGTCGGGAGGGGTCATCGAAGATCGGAAACAGAGGACAGCCGGAAAAGGGCCGGCCGGATCGTACGGTGCGCCGCCCGCGCTTCATATCCCCGGTTCCCGTAGAAATTCGATGCCGTGGGGCCTGGGCCCGCACCCCGGCGCGGCCACCGGCCCGAAAGCATGGGCCCAGGGCCTGCCCGCCAGGTCAGCCGTTCACTGCGCGCGGGGCGTGGTGGCGGGGTCCGCTGGCTGCGCGCCGGCACTGCTGCCCATCCACCCCGCCTGCCAGCCGCCGCCCATCGCCTGGATCAGCGCGATGGCGGTGGTCTGGCGGTTCACCTGCAACTGCACCAGCGTGCGCCGCGCATTGAGCGCGGCGGCCTGCGCCGTGACCACGTCGGTGTAGCTCACCTGCCCTGCGCGATAGCGGTTGAGCAGTTGCTGTTCGGTCTTGTCGGCCGCCGCCGAGGCCTCGCGGCGCAGGCCCTCCTGCTGCGCGAGCGTGGCGCTGGCGGTGAGCTGGTCTTCCACCGCCTGGAAGGCGGTGAGCACGGTCTGGCGGTAGCGCGCCACGCTGGACTCGTAGCCGGCCTTGGCGGAATCGACATTGGCGGCGATGGCCCCCGCGTCGAACACCACCTGCGCCACCGACAGGCCGAGCGACCACAGCGAGTTGGCCGAGCCGAACAGGTCTTTCACACGGCTCGCGTTGCTGCCCACCGAGGCGGTGAGGTTGATGCTGGGAAAGTACGCCGCGCGTGCAATGCCGATCTGCGAATTGGCCGACGCCACCGTGCGCTCGGCCGCGGCAATGTCGGGCCGGCGCTGCAGCAACGTCGAGGGCACGCCGGTCGGCACGCCCGGCACGTTGGGCGTCCATTGCGCGGCCGGCAGGCTGAAGTCCGCGGGGGCCACGCCCAGCAGCGTGGCAATGGCGTGCTCGTAGGTGGCGCGCGTGCGCTGCAGGCCCACGCGGTCGGCCTTGGCGTTGACGAGTTGGGTCTGCGCCTGCAGCACGTCGGTCTGCGCGGCAATGCCGGCGGCATAGCGGTTGCTCGTGATGTCGAAGGCGCGCTGGTAGCCCTGGATGGTTTCGTCCAGCAGCACGATCTCCGCATCGGCCTCGCGCAGCGAGAAGTAGTTGGTCGCCAGGTCGCCGACGGCCGCCAGGCGCGCGGCGGCGAGGTCGGCCTCGCTGGCTTGCGCGCTGGCCTGCGCGCTGCTCACGGCTTCGCGCAGGCGGCCCCACACGTCGGGCGTCCAGCTGGCGCCGAGCGAGGCGGAGAACGCATTCGACGGGCTCGAGCTGCTGCTGCCGCCCACCGTGCCGGTGCGCTTGCCTGAGCCGTCGAACCCGACCGACGGGAACAGCGCCGCGCGCTCGCCGCGCACCAGGGCCTGGGCCTGCGAGTAGTTGGCCACCGCCGCGGCGATGTTCTGGTTGGACACCTGCACGCGGCCGGCGAGATCGTCGAGCGTGGCGTCGCCGAACAGCTTCCACCATTCGCCACGGTCCAGCGCATCGGCCGGCGCGGCGGGCATCCAGCCTTCGGCGGTCTGCATCTCCTTCCAGTTGGCGGGCAAGGCGGTGGTGGGCTGCTCGTAGCGCGGACCGACGGCGCAGCCGGCAAGGGCCGCGGCCAGCGCGAGCGCCGAGAGCGAGAAGCGGGAAGCGGAAAGCAGTGCGTTCATGGCGGTGTTGTTCTCAAGCAGGCGTTGCACGGCTCAGTTCATGTTCGTGTTTGCTGCGGCGGCGCAGCTTGTCCATCAGCAGGTAGACGACCGGCGTGGTCAGCAGCGTCAGCAGCTGGCTCGCGATGAGCCCGCCGATGATGGCCACGCCCAGCGGCCGGCGCAGCTCGGCGCCCTCCCCGAAACCGATGGCCAGCGGCAGCGCGCCCAGGGCGGCGGCCAGCGTGGTCATCAGGATCGGGCGGAAGCGCAGCAGGCAGGCTTCTCGCACCGCCTCCAGCGGCGTGAGCCCGCGCGAGCGCTCGGCCTCCAGCGCGAAGTCGATGATCAAAATGGCGTTCTTCTTCACGATGCCGATCAGCAGGAACACGCCGATCAGCGCAATGATCGAGAACTCCATGCGGAACATCAGCAGCGCCAGCACCGCGCCCACGCCGGCCGACGGCAGCGTCGAGAGCACCGTGATCGGGTGCACCAGGCTTTCGTACAGGATGCCGAGCACGATGTAGATGACCACCAGCGCCGCAAAGATCAGCATCACCTGCTGGCTCTGCGACTGCTGCGCGCTCGCCGCCGTGCCGGCGAAGGCGCCGCGCACGTTGGTGGGCATGGCAATGTTGGCCTCGGCCTTGGCGATGGCCTCGCGCGCGTCGCCCAGGTTGGCGCCCTCGGCGAGGTTGAACGAGATGGTGGTGGCCAGCTCGCCGTCCTCGTGGCTCACCGAGGTGGCCACCGACTGCTCTTCGAACTTCGCGACCGCCGACAGCGGCACCAGGCTGGTGGCCGTGTTGCTCAGCACGTTGCCCGACGACGCATTGCGCAGCGCCGGATTGGCCGACACCGGCACCGCCGTGCTGGCGGCGCTCGACGACGCGCCCGAGGTCGACGAGGACGTCGACGCCGTGGCGCTCGATGCCGCCACCTGCGTGGTCACCGTCTGCCCCGCCACCACCGAGGTCTTGGTGGCCGGCACGTAGATGTCCTTCAGCGCGTTCGGGCTGCGCGTGTAGCGCGGCGCCCACTCCATCACCACGTGGTACTGGTTCAGTTCCGTGTAGATGGTCGCCACCTGCCGCTGCCCGAAGGCGTTGTACAGCGCGTTGTCGATGGACGTGGACGTGAGGCCCAGCCGGCGCGCGCTGTCGGGGTCGACCTTGGCGACCGTCTCGACGCCGTTCTCGTCCTGGTCGGTGTCGACGTCGGTCAGCACCGGCTGCTGCTTGAGCTCGTCGGACAGCTTCAGCGCCCAAGTGCGCAGGTCGGCCAGGCTGTCGCTCTTGAGCGTGTACTGGTAGGTGGAGTTGCTGGCGCGCCCGCCCGAGCGAACGTCCTGCACGGTGCCCAGGAACACGCGAAGGCCCGTCACTTCGGCGAGCTGCGGGCGCAGCCGCGCGATGACCGCCAGGCCGCTGTCCTTGCGCTGGCTGGCCGGCTTCAGGTTGACGAACATGAAGCCGCCCCCGGCACGCCCCGCGCCGGTGAAGCCGACCACCGTGTCCACGGCCGGGTCGGCACGAATGATGTCGACCACCTGCCGCAGCTTGGCCGCGAGCGCCTGCGACGAAATGCTCTGGTCGGCGCGCAGGCCGCCGTTGAGCTGCCCGCTGTCCTGCTGCGGGAAGAAGCCCTTGGGCGCGGCGCTGAAGAGATACACGTTCAGCCCCACCACCGCCACCAGGATCAGCATGACCAGCCCCTTGCTGTCGAGCGCCCAGTCGAGGCTGGTCTCGTAGCGCTTGAGCACCCAGTCGTAGCTGCGCGCGGCCATGCGGCCGAGGCGGCCCTGCGGCTTGTTCCTGTCGTGCTCGCCGCCCGGCTTGAGCAGCCACGCACACATCATGGGCGTGGTGGTGAGCGAGATGACCAGCGAGATCAGCACCGCCGCCGACAGCGTGATCGCGAACTCGCGGAACAGCCGGCCCACCTGCCCGCCCATGAACAGCAGCGGAATGAACACCGCCACCAGCGACACGCTGATCGACAGCACCGTGAAGCCCACCTCCTTCGCCCCGAGCAGCGCCGCCTTCATGCGCGTCATGCCCGATTCGATGTGCCGGCTGGTGTTTTCGAGCACCACGATGGCGTCGTCCACCACGAAGCCGGTGGCCACCGTGAGCGCCATCAGGCTGAGGTTGTTCAGGCTGAAGCCCAGCAGGTACATGACCCCGAAGGTGCCCAGCAGCGCCGCCACCGTGGCCACGGCCGGCACGATGGTCGCGCGCACGCTGCGCAGGAACAGGCTGACCACCAGCACCACCAGGATCACGGAGATGACCAGCGTGAACTCCACCTCGCGCAGCGAGCCGCGGATGGAGTTGGTGCTGTCCGAGGCCACCTGCAGCGTGACGTCGGGCGGCAGCTGCGCCTGCAGCTCGGGCAGCAGCGCGCGCACGCTGTCGACCGTCTCTATGATGTTGGCCGAGGGCTGCCGCGTGATGAGCACGATGATTGCCGGCTCGCCGTTGAACAGGCCGAGCGTGCGCGTGTCTTCCACGCCGTCGAGCACCTCCGCCACGTCCTGCAGCCGCACCGCGGCGCCGTTGCGCCAGGCGATGACCATCGAGGCGTAGTCGCTGGCGCGCAACGCCGGCGTCTGCGTGTAGATCTGCAGCTTGCGGCCGTCGCCCTGCACCGTGCCCTTGGGCCGGTTGGCATTGGAGGCCTGGACAGCGGCGCGCACGTCGTCGGTGCTGATGCCGTAGCGGCTGAGCGCGAACGGCAAGAGCTCGATGCGCACCGCGGGCAGCGAGCCGCCGCCGATCTCCACGTCGCCCACGCCGTCGACCTGCGACAGGCGCTGGCTGACGATGTTGGAGACGGCGTCGTAGATCTGGCCCGGCGTCTTGGTCTTGGACGTGAGCGCCAGGATGATGACCGGGGACGCGGCCGGGTTGGCCTTGCGGTAGGTCGGATTGCTGCGCAGGGTGGCGGGCAGGTCGACGCGGCTGGCGTTGATGGCGGCCTGCACTTCGCGCGCGGCGCCGTCGATGTTGCGGCTCAGGTCGAACTGCAGGGTGACACGGGCTGAACCCACCGAGCTGGTGGAGGTCATTTCGTTGACGCCTGCGATGGTGCCGAGGTGGCGCTCCAACGGCGTAGCCACGCTGGTTGCCATCGTTTCCGGGCTTGCGCCGGGGATCGACGCTCTGACCGAGATGACTGGGTAGTCGACCTGGGGGAGCGGGGATACCGGCAGGACGAAGAAGGCTGCTATGCCGGCCAGTGCGATGCCGATAGTCAGGAGCACTGTGCCTATGGGGCGCTTTACGAACGGGAGCGACAAGTTCATCGTTGTGCTCCTTTTGGGGTTCCGGGGCCGGGTCTCGCCCCGGCGGGCGAGCTACTTTCTTTTGCTTCGCCAAAAGAAAGTAGCCAAAGAAAAGGCGACCCTGCTGGCTGCGTCCCTGCGCTTCGCTCCGGGCAACCTGCGGTGCTCACGTTCCGCGGGGTCTCGCCCAAACTCGCTTCGCTCAAACAAGGGCGAGCCCTGATCCGCGAAACGCTGCGCTCCTCGGCGCATCCAGAAGGG